>JAAEPE010000251.1 GCA_024222395.1 Myxococcales bacterium | reverse complement strand
TCGGCATCGGCCCCTTCCAACACGGTGTCGAGCATCGTGGAGTCGTGTGCTTGGCCAGGACTGAGATGGAAATGGAGCTGATTTCCGTCGGCGTCACACAGAAGGTGGATTTTCGCACCAAATCCCCCTCTGGAGCGCCCCAGAGCGTGATCCGCTGGTTCTTCTGGGTCAGCATTTTTTCCCCCACCCGCACTGCAACGTGCGGCTCGAATCGATGTGCCATCGATGCACCAAAGTTCATCTGGGTCCGCGTCATGCCGAAAGGCAAGAGTTCGCAGTCTGCACAGCATCGCGTCAAACGTCCCGTCCTTGGCCCATTTGTCGAAAAGGTCCCACGCCGTCGACCACGGGCCATACTCGCCAGGCAGGTCTCGCCACGGCGCGCCTGTACGCAAGACCCAGAGGATAGCGTTGAGAATTGTAACGGGGCGGGGGCGACGACCGGTCTTGAAATTGCCGGTGGGAAACAGGTCGGCGACCGTCTCCCATTGCGGGTCGGTCTGTTGGTGACGGGGCTTGCGTGTTTGAGACATGCTCTCTGCAGATCACTCGATCCCGATGCAGGCAAGAATTTGGCCTCTATTCGGAAACCAGACAGAGCCTAGTCACCCAGACTCCTGGTACTTGGTACTAGCTCTTGTCTGTCGGTAGTTCGGCGATCGGCGTGTTGGGATCGAGATAGACTGCGAGTTTCTCTTTGAGATACTCCACGGCTTTCTTGCGCCAGAGCATTCCCGGGTCTTTGCCGTCGAAGTGAATCTGCGCATCCTCGATTTGCATCTTTCCCTGAATCGTCACCATCAGGTATTTGCCGTCGAAACTCCCAGTGTTGCCATTCCAATTCACCTTGATGCCGTGGCGGTTTCGCAGATAGATGCAAAGGACATCCACGCGGGCGCGGGCATCTTCTAGACCAACACTGTGGGGATAGTCGAACTGCATTGCTGCAGGCTACCGTGATTGCTCGGCCGGTGCAGCACTCTCGGCGGCAGGTGTTTGAAGACCCGGGGCGCACTCTTTGGTTTCGGCAGGGGCCTTGGCGCTGGTGATACACTTGCGAACACGAGGGCTCCATTTCTCAGACTCACATGCTTTCAGAATTGCGTTTTGTAGTGTGGGGAGATTGGCCCGTGCTGTCTTGGCTCGGTCGGCATCGCTGTCCTTGGCCAGTTCGGCGCGTACTAGGGAGATCACATGGCCCGAGGCCGCACCGCAATCGGCGGCGTCCTTCTTTCCACATCCGGTGGTTAGGAGCCCAACAAAGCCCACGGCACAAGCCGCGATTCGAAGCGAGGAAGAGGGTGTTCTCGTTGGAGCATTCATGGGAGAGCTTTCATGGGAGAGCTTTCATGGGAGAGGCTTCATGGAAGCAGGGCCGTTCCGACACTGCCAGGATCTTGCATCTCGCGGCGCAGGTCGCCCTCTTCAAGATCGCCGACGATATGAATGGCAGCGACGCTGCCATCCTCTAAGACTCGGATCGACTCCTCAAGCTTGGGAATCATGCCGCCAACGACGGTGCCATCGGCGATAGCTTCCCTGGCCTGACCGACCGTCATCTTGGGGATACGCGTAGAGAGGTCGCTGAGATCTCTCACGACTCCTGGGGCACTGGTGACCAAGACCAGACGGTCGGCACCGAGATGTTTGGCTGCCTGGTTGGCGATGATGTCGGCATTGATGTTGTAGACCTGGCCGGCCGAATCGGACCCAATGCACGCCAGTACTGGGACGTAGCCGGCCCCGAGGAGGGTGGACAAGAGCTCTTTGTTGATCCCCGTAACGTCGCCGACGAATCCGAAGTCGATGGCAGCATCCCCACCGCCAGATACAACCGTAGGAGGGCGCTTACTAGCTGCGATGGCCTGTGAGCTTGCACCGTGTAACCCAACGGGGTTGGCACCTGCAGCGAGCAGCGCGGAGCAAAGATCCATGTTGAGGCCGCCTGCGACGGCCATCTTCATGACTTCAAGGGCGTCGGCATCTGTGATGCGTCGTCCAGCCACGATGTTTGGAGTTTGCCCGAGCTGGGCTTGCAACGCTGTTGCTTGTGGACCGCCGCCGTGCACGATGACGACTTGCTCGCCTTGCTTAGAAAGCTTGGCGATGTCGCTGCAAAGGGGGCCAAGCGTCGGGCTGCGGAGAATGTCGCCGCCAACCTTGATGGTGGTGAGACTCACGGCCAGCTTCCCGGATCGCGCAGGGACGCCATTTCGTCGACACCGAGCATGATGTTCATGTTCTGGATGGCTTGTCCGGCTCCACCCTTAATGAGGTTGTCGATAGCGCCGAAGCATGTAAGCGTTCGCTTGCCATTCATCGCCTCGCCCAGCGCGAAACCGACTTCTGCGAAGTTGGAACCTGCCACAGGGGCAACCTCTGGGAGTCGCGTTGTCGGGCGCCTCACGAATGGGCAGTCAGCAAAGGTCTCGTCGTAGAGCGTTTCAAGCTGCTCTTTGCTGACTGCAGCATCGACTTCCAGAAACGCCATCACGAAGATGCCACGCGTGAGTGGAGCGCTGACCGGGATGAACCTGAGCTGCACATCGTTTGCACCCGCGTCGCCAAGCGCTTGGCAAATCTCTGGCGTGTGTTGGTGCACGAGCGGCTTGTACGCGCGCAGGGTCACTGAGCGAACCGGGTGATGGGTGCCCGCGCTAGGCGCAGCGCCGGAGCCTGACGAACCGGTAATCGCCGTCACGTGAATCGGACCGCTCAGCAGGCCGGCCTTGGCGAGTGGAAGTAGCGCGACCTCGGTGTTGGTCGCAAAGCACCCTGGTGAGGCCGTGTATTGTCCCTTCGCGATGGCGTCCCTATTCATCTCGGGCAGTCCGTAGGTGAACGTTCCGAGGAGCTCGGGATGAGGATGCTGCACGCCGTAGAATTTCTCGTAGGTAGCGGCGTCGCGCAGTCGGAAGTCGCCCGACATATCGACGATCTTGACTCCGAGGTCGATGAGTTGTGGCACCTTGGCCGCCGTCACTTTGTGGGGCAGGGCAAGCAGAGCAATGTCGCAATCCTCGGCTGCGTCCTTGGGAGAGATGTTCTCGAACTTGAGATCCGTGAGCCCTGTGAGGTTGGGATGGGCTGCCCACAAGGGCTCACCTACGAGGTCGATACTCGCAACCTTCGCCACCTCGACGTTGGGGTGCAGGAGAAGTCGGCGGAGCATTTCGCCGGCACCATAGCCACTGCCGCCAATGACGGCCGCCTTGAATTTCTTGCTGCTGCTCATCGCTGGGAGACTACCGCGCCTGGCATTGGCTTGCGAGTGGTGCAGGAACCTGGTGTCAAAGGAGTTGGCTCCGGGTTCCAATAGTCGTGTATCGATCGGCACGCCTAGGCTCCAGGTATCAGCAAACGCTCGGTATACTGCCGGCATGTCCGATCACCTCGAAGACGCCACCGCAAAGTGCACGCATCTCGCCCTCACCGTGCTCGATACGTTGCGGCCGTGGGTGGAATGCAATTCCTACTCGGGCAGCGTCTCTGGAGTAAACGCGATGGGAGACCTGCTGGCTGCCGATTTCGACTTGCCAGGGCTGAGGCTGCAGCGACATGCCGGCAATGGAGTTGGTGATCATCTTGTCTTCACCACACCCGCTTTTGACACCGCACAACCGTCCGAACGCATACTCCTGATTGGTCATCACGATACAGTCTTTCCCCCGGGGAGCTTCGAGGAGTGGACACTGGAGGGGGACAATCTCCGCGGTCCTGGCGTCCTGGATATGAAGGGAGGGCTCGTTACGATCCACTTGGCCTTCAAGACATTCGCCTCCCTGGGCATTCTCGAACAATTGCCCGTGGCATTCGTGTGCGTTGGCGACGAGGAAATTGGCTCCAAGGATTCGGCCGCGATGGTGCTCGAGGTTGCCGCGGGAGCGGGCGGTGCATTGGTCTTTGAGGCGGGCAGGGCTGCCGATGCGATCATCACTCAGCGCAAAGGCACGGGAGCTCTCAAGGTCTCTGTTGAAGGCGTGGCCGCACACGCGGGCAATCACCACAAAGAGGGCAAGAACGCGATACTCGCGCTATCCAAGTTCATCGTCGAAGTGCAGGCCCTAACCGACTACGACAAGGGCGTTACCGTCAACGTCGGGCTCATATCAGGTGGTGAGGCACGCAACACTGTTCCACACTTCGCTGAGTGCCACGTCGACTTCCGCCTCATCCGCAGGGAAGATGGTGAGCAGCTCGTGAAAACTGTGCAGGCCCTCGCCGATCGAGTTGCCAAAGAATCATCTACGAGTTTTTCTGTTTCCGGGGGGGTGAGTCGACCACCGTTGGAACGGAGCGAGGCGTCCGCAGACTTGTGCGCGCGCTACGCCGAAGCGGCCAAGGCCAGTGGGCTGGGATACGAAGAGGCTCTGCTTATTGGAGGCGGTTCCGATGCAAACAACGTTAGTGCCATTGGTGTTCCGGCGATTGATGGAATGGGGCCGAGGGGCAAAGGGTTCCACACTCACTCCGAGCAGATAGAAGTTTCGTCACTTGCATTACGCGCAGAGGCGTTGGTTCGCTTCTTGTTGTCGTGGGGTGCGCTCGTGTGAGCGTCGTGCGCTGCCTGTCTACTCCGAGTCTTTCGGTGTGATCCAAGTTTGAAATCTTCAGAGAAAGTGCTTGTCAGCACGCGTGCAGAGGGATAGTACTCGAGATCGGAAGTCCGTTCCGGGTTATTGGTCGACCGGAGTAAGGGGCCATGAAAGATTGTCGATGACGACTTGAACCAACTCATCGAGATTCTCTCGGGTGCGAGACTAATTGAAGGGATTCCCTCTAGGCAGTGATCTTTGTGTTGAGTTTTGCATCTTCGATAGCCTGGTGAAATCGTGCAGGTCCAGCGGTGACATAATGGGCACGCATTTTTGCCATGGCGGCTGCAACCTTGTGGCTCCAGTGTTGTCCTGCGCGCTTCATTCTAGCCTGCAGCACATATCGATGAGCGCTTTCGATGGAGCCTGAGCCGATTGGCCATCCATTTTGGCGATACCTGCAGTAGTTCATCCTGTGGCTGT
>JAAEPE010000250.1 GCA_024222395.1 Myxococcales bacterium | reverse complement strand
GGAGCCGAATCCTGGTGTGCAACGGTGAGATTGGCCCAATTTCTAGCGGCGTTGCCTCGACGTGCTTCGTTCTGCGCACCAGTGCCTTCTAGGCCCATGGAATGACTACGAAGCCGCTGTCACAGTCAGATCTACACCCATTCGATTCGCGGACTTGGAGTCCAACGAAATCGACGTCGGCAAAGCGGCGTTGTTCGATGAGCTCACCATCGAGGGTGTAGCTTGCCAAGAAACCATCATTGTTGGCCGACAAGGGCTGCGTTACTCCCCCCCAAAATCGATTGGGCCATGCACATACCCGGCAACCAAGAGCTATCCGTTTGTGACGACCATCCCAAGGATTTGATCGATGGCGTTGCCTGGTAGCGAAGCCGTGCCAGTAAGCCCCCGCGACCATCGATGGTTTCCGTCCGTGTCGTAGCTGGCCAACCATGCCTGATAGGAGGTGCAATTGACCAAGTCTGCGCCACCGCAGTTGGGACCACCACCCGAGGTTCCGGACTCGTACGCGTTGCCGCCATCGTCTGCGGTAGCTATGAATGCGAGGTCCTCGGCGCCGCTACCGCTCCAGCGTCGACCACTCCACCGTCAATGGCACCACCATCGATATCGATTGCATCGTAGTTCACTAGACTGCCGAGCGTAAATAGTGATTGGTCTGATGGTCCTGCTTTCCCGATTGCAGCGTTGCTCATTTCGTCATTTGCCCCGGAAAAAAGTCGTCATTCGCGCCTTGCACTCGAAAAATCAGAACTCACCATTCTCAGTCATTCTTTTCGCTCGACGGTCTAGGCCGCAGGCCGCGAGGCAGAGTGCGATGATGAGGTAGAGGTGCGGAGATCAGACTATAGCACCTGCCGTCGAGCCACTTGAGCAGGTCGATTCGCAGCCAAGTTGCACCTGAGGTCGGATATGGCGACAGTAGGTTAGGTGCTTTCTTGAATTCGGGTTTGGGAACCAGGCCAGTTGTCTCTTATGATCATGAGATTCTGAATGGCTAGGCAAGGACAACGCTCGAAGACGACGGAGGTCAATCAGCTCGTGCTGGAGAGAGGATTGCTCTCACGCTTCGAAGCCTGGGTTGTTGCCGGCGCTAGCTCGTCGCGGAAAGCCGATCTTACCCATTGCGAACGGGTTCGTAACGTTGGTCTTGGCATCATCGTTGCGACGGCCGGTTTCTTTGTCGAAGCGCTTGAGGGCATACGCATCCAGGTTCCAGCCGTTGTCATCTCGGGGCTTGTCGTCGTGCCGCTCTTCCTAGGGGCCCTCTTCTTCCTGCGAAGGACACAAAGGTTCGCTTTCGTTGGTCACGTCGTATTGACCGGAGTTCTGCTCGCGACCTGTGCCAATACCTACTTCACTGGTGGTTTCAACAGCCCCGCGATTGTCGCCCTCTTCATCCTGCCTATTGGCGCAGCCATCTTGATCGATGTCGCTTCGAGTCTGTTCTGGGGCACGATGTCGCTTGCTGTGTTCTTTGCCTTCTGGCTGGCACTCAGGCTCGGCTTAGGTCCTGGTGTACTTCCCGCTGGAGTGGATGAAATCAATGTACTCCTCAACCGCGGAAGTGTGCTCGTTGGAACCGTAGCCATGATTTCCCTATTTGTGGCGGGGCAGAAACGGGCAGACTCGCGAATACGATCAACGCTTCGGCGCCTAGAAACCCAGGCCGCTCACCTCAAGCTTCTAAACGAGGCGGCTGCCGCGGCAAATGAGTCCAAAGATTTGCAAGAAGCCATGAGCAAGTGCCTCGAGCGTATTTGCGTCATCAAACACTGGCCCCTGGCTCTCGCGTATGAGCGATTGGCATCTGACCAGCACATCAGCGACCGAGCGGTCCTCTATGTTGCGCCCACCCATGCCGACAGGGAGCGACGACTGGTACGCGAGTCTTTCCGACTCCTTGTTGATTCGCACGACGATGGCTCTGACAAAGGACTATTGCCAGGGCAGAGCGTTCATTGGGACGAGGACCTCCTGGCGGCAAACAATCCCTATCGGCGAGTGTTAGCCGAGCGCTTGGACCTGGTCTCGGGAGTACAGGTCGTCATCAATATCGGCGAGCAACAATGGGTGTTGGAGTTCTATTCCAAGGCGGCGATTGAGCCCGATGGGGCATTTCTAACCACGCTTCAAAGCACCGGGACTCAACTCGGACGCGTTCTCGAACGATCGCGGGCACACTCTCGTATTTACGATCTTTCGTACACCGACAGCGTCACACTACTCTCAAATCGACGGCACCTCAATGAGGACATTGAAGCGATCGTGAGTGACGTGCCGGATGGCGAGCATGTTGCGGTGCTGCAAATTGGCATCGACAGTTTCAAGACCGTCAACGATGCTCTGGGACGCCATGTTGGTGACGCCATTCTCCGCACGATAGCCAGTCTGCTTGGGGATTTTGTGACTGAGCTTGAGTCCAAAGAGAGAATAGGCTGGAGGGCCCGAGACTGCGTGTTTAGAGTCGGTGGCGACGAGTTCGCCATTGTACTGAGTGGGTTGGACACCCCGAGCAACGCGTCTCTCTATGCAGACCAAATCCTGGAGCTGGTTTCTCAGCCTTTGCGGCTAAAGGACCGCGAGATTCATTCGCGGGTAAGCATCGGCATCAGCATTTCGGGGCTTGATGCAAGCGACGGCGCGACCCTACTGCAGTGCGCGGACTCGGCTTTGGCGGCCGCCAAGAAGGCAGGCGGTGCCCAGGTGCGCCACTACGCCGCCACGCTGAACGAGGAAAACAGCCGTCGCTTGGAACTCGAAAATCGCCTGCGCAGAGCAATTCACCGAGACGAACTAGCGCTGCACTATCAACCCTTGATGCAGATATCCGGCAAGGAAATGGCAGGCGTTGAGGCACTGCTTCGCTGGACAATGGGGGAGGGGGAGCGAGTCTCGCCTGGGGACTTCATTCCTATCGCCGAATCCACAGATCAAATTGGTGCGATAGGTCGCTGGGTCCTCAAGACCGCTTGTGAGCAGTTGTCTCAGTGGCTTCGAGAGGGCACGGGCCCCAAACGCATTGCTGTCAACGTCTCTGTGGTCCAACTCAGAGAAGTCGATTTTGTAGAGTTTGTCGTTCAACTCATGGCAGCGCACAAAATCCCGCGTGGCGCGCTGGAGCTGGAGATTACCGAGTCCAGACTCATCGGTAGTGAATCCGAGGTCATTGCCCGACTCGTAGAGCTGCAAGCCACAGGCACCAAGCTCTCCCTAGACGACTTTGGGACAGGCTACAGCTCACTCAGTCAACTCAAGCGATTGCCCATCGCAAAGCTCAAGATTGATCGGAGTTTCGTTGATGGCATAGAACACGATGCAAACAACTGTGCTCTAGTAGAAGCGATTGTTCGAATTGGAAATGACCTTGGGCTCACCATTGTTGCCGAGGGAGTAGAGACTCAACAGCAAGCTGAGATCTTACGTGAGTTAGGAGCCAACGAGTTGCAGGGCTTCTTCTTCTCGCGCCCAGTTCCGCCAGAAGAGATTGAGACCTTGTTCTCCGACCAAGCGGCAGAACTTGCCCCCGCGGTGCATCGCGCCAACGATAGCAAGCCCGTCAACTAGGGCGAGTCGGCTGACCTCAGTTCGCAGGTCGGCTCAGCCCCAGTAGTCCAATCGCATGGGTGTAACTCTGGCTATGACACGTCAGCTCCGGAGCGGCAGCTGGATTACGTTGGCTAGCGTGGTGACCTCCATGCAGTAGTCGGCGGCAATCAGTGCCCAAGCTCTGTCGAAACGCTTGCTCTGTGCCCAGCTTCGAAGGGTGAGGATGGCCTGTCCGCCTTCGTGGCCCCAGCGCATACCGCTGTTCTTCATGCGCTGCGTCACCAGGGTCTTGC
>JAAEPE010000249.1 GCA_024222395.1 Myxococcales bacterium | reverse complement strand
TCCAGACTTCTGATTTCCAGACTTCTGATTTCCAGACTTCTTATTTCCCGACTTCTGATTTCCAGACGGCGGCATGGGTATCGATGCAGGCGCTTTGGACGCGGCGATCTAGAGACGGGGGCATATGTCGAGACTGGCACTCGAATACGGTGACCATGAGGTCGAAATGCCCAGAGGGGAGAGCTTCATTGGGCGCGCAGTAGGCTGTCAGCTTCGTTTCAACGATGCAGCCATCTCTCGTCGTCACCTGCGCGTTATGTGCACAGGCGATGGCGCCTTCGCCGAGAACCTCAGCATGACCAACAGCACTCGCGTCAACGGCGTGCGTTTGAACGCTGTCCGCCAACTGGGCAACGGAGACACCTTGGAGATCGGGCATAGAGTGCCCAGCGTCTTGGTCGACGATAGCGCTATGTATCAGGACTCGGGCCCCGTTACGATCGACGGCCCGCTGGCGATTGGTACCGGGCTCGTTGCTTCGGAGTCGGTGCGAAACTCGATTGATCGCCACGGTAGCTACGACTACGAAGACGCTCCGGTCGAGGCGACTCGTCCTGGTGGTGGCCCATTGGGGGCTGTTGGCAGAGCTTGGCGACGCAGGTTTTCGCAATTGTCCGAAGTGCAGGGCGGGCGTGCGGCGTGCCGAGTCGATTTGCCCGGGATGCGGTTACCGGCTGGCCCGCATTGCAATTCGAAGCAGATGTCTGCCGCGTCTCCACCGAAGTTGTGAATGGTCGGCCCGCAGGCTTTGGTGTCGCGTTCTCGGACCGATCAAAGCAAGCCATCGAGTGGCTTGAGTCGGTAGACAAACGCAACAAGTAACTCCTCGCGGGGCCAACCTAGCCCGGCGTCTGGCTTGACAGAGCCGCGGGATCCTTGGGACAAGGGCATTGATGACTGTGCGCTTGGGCGACGTGATTTCCTATCTCGACACCACGCTCGAGATCGAAAGATTCCGTGACTACGGGCCCAATGGCCTGCAAGTCGAGGGCTCCCCCGAAGTTGACAAGATCATCACCGCTGTTTCCGCCACAGCAGAGGTTTTTGAGCGTGCCATTGAGCTGGAAGCCGACCTCATTGTCGCGCATCACGGGCTCATCTGGGGGAGCGGCATTAGTCGCGTTACCGGCACGACGGCGAGCCGTTTGCGTATGTTGCTGTCGCGTTCCGTATCGCTCGCCGCGTATCACTTGCCCCTCGATGCGCACTCTCGTCTTGGAAATAACGTCGGCCTCGCCGATGCGATTGGTCTCCAAGGGACGCGGCGGGGTTTTGGAGAGGTTCGCGGGCAAGCTCTGGGCTTGCTAGGCACCTGGAGTGCTCCTATGTCTCGGGACGAGGCCGTGGCTCGGATCGCCACAGGCGTAAGTGGAGATTCGCTGCCCTTTGTCTTCCCCTATGGGCCGGAGAGCGTAAAGACTGTCGGTCTTTGCACTGGATCCGCCAGCGATTTGCTGGAGGCGGCTGCAGGCGAAGGTTGCGATCTCTATCTCACAGGGGAGCTATCCGAGCGCTCCGCTGCTCTAGCGCGCGAGCTTCAAATCACTTTGGTAGCGGCCGGTCACTACAGAACCGAGGTTTTTGGCGCGCAGCGGTTGGTCGACGAACTCCGCATGAAGTTCGCCGGTCTACACGTCGAGTTCGTTGACGTTCCAACGCCTATCTAGACCGCCCTCTTTCCAGACCGCCCTCTTTCCAGACCGCCCTCTTTCCAGACCGCCCTCTTTCCAGACCGCCCTCTTTCCAGACCGGCTTCTTTCCAGACCGCCCTCTTTCCAGACCGCCCTCTACTCGAGCAATAGGACCATCTCCAACAATACACGTCGCAATCCGAGCCCACCTAGCTTCTAAGATAATTCCCATGAACACGCCATTTCGAGTTTTGATTTCGGACGAGATGTCCTCGCGAGCCCAAGAAATCCTATCTGCATCAGATGCAGTGGAGGTCGATGTTCGCGCCGGCATCAGCGCGGGAGAACTCGAAGCCTGCATAGGCGACTACGACGGCTTGCTAGTTCGCTCCCGAACCAAAGTAACGGTCTCTGTGCTGGAGAACGCCGGGCGGCTGAAGGTAATCGGTCGCGCGGGCATCGGTGTCGACAATATCGATGTCACTGCGGCTTCAAGGCAGGGAGTCTTGGTCGAGAATGCTCCGACCGGCAACATTGTTACCACTGCCGAGCATGCGATTTGCCTGCTGCTCTCGCTACTCCGGCACATTCCCAAGGCGACCGCCTCAATGAAAGAGGACAAGTGGGAGAAGAAAAAGCTGCAGGGCACCGAACTCTTTCAAAAGACGTTCGGAGTGATTGGGCTCGGCAACATTGGACGCATCGTCGCTGATCGAGGGCAGGGCCTTCGCATGAAAGTCATCGGCTTTGACCCGTTCCTTAGCGCTGAGCAAGCAGCCGAATTTGGGATTGAGAAGGTCGAATTATCAGAACTCCTGCAGCGGGCGGATTTTATCTCTATTCATGCACCACTTAACGATGATACCCGTGGACTCATTGGCGATGCGGAGTTTGCCCAGATGAAGGATGGAGCCTTCCTCGTAAACGCTGCTCGCGGCGGAATCGTGGACGAAGATGCCGCACTTCGCGCGCTGGAGCAGGGGAAACTCGCGGGTGCAGCATTTGACGTTTTTGTAGAAGAGCCTGCACGACACGGGCATCCTCTCATCATGCACCCCCGCGTCGTGAGCACTCCGCACCTGGGGGCTTCGACTGCAGAGGCACAAATCAATGTCGCTGTGATTGTTGCGGAGCAGATGGTCGACTACGCAGAAACCGGAGAGGTGCGAAACGCACTCAACGCAAATCCGCTCTCCGGCGAGAAGCGCGAGAAGCTATCACCGTGGACAGGTCTATCCGGGAAACTTGGTTCGCTCTTGGGCCAACTCATGGAACACGCGGGCCACGAGGCGGAGGCAATGGGAGTCGAGGTGATAGGCGACGCCGCCAAAGAAGGGGCCAAGGAGTGCGCCGACCACGCTCTGGTAGGCCTGCTGTCCCAGAAGACCTCTGAAGAAGATGCCTCTGAAGAAGATGCCTCTGGGGAAGGTGCCTCTGGGGCTGTGAACGAGGTCAACGCGAGGCTTGTGGCCAACGAGGCCGGGGTTGAAATTGGCGAGAGCACCGTCGAGAGCGGGCGCGACCTCAAATCTGGAGTGAGACTCACCGCGCGCTGTGGCGATGCGGAATACAGCGCTATGGGCACCCTCTATCACGTTGCTGGCGGCACAACAGCACGCATAGTCGAGATCAACGAATTCCTCGTCGAGCTTAGCCCGGAGGGCACAGTGCTCGTCGTTCGCAATCAAGACCGGCCGGGCGTGATTGGCGCGGTAGGATCACTCTTGGGCGAGAAGGGAATCAACGTCAACAATCTCCATGTTGCTCACGATCGTGACAAGGGCGTTGCTCTAGCTCTGTGGTCTATCGCATCGGAGCCGGATGCAGGAGCTTTGGCCGAGATTGGACGATTGGCACTAGTTGGCCAGGCATCCTTGGTCAGGCTTGGCGAATAAGGGGGCGAGAGTGAGTGAAACAAAGATTCGTCTCCCATCAGGGGTAAGAGATTTTCTGCCACAGGCGGCAACGAGGCGCGTGCGCATTGCAAGCCGTCTTATGGGCCGATTCGAGTCTTGGGGATACCAACGCATCATCACGCCTCTCTTTGAATGTGCAGACGTTCTCGAGCGTGGGCTCGGAATGGATGCAAAGGCTGCGGCGATTCGCTTCATCGAGCCGGCGACCGGCGAAGTTGTGGCGCTGCGCCCCGACATCACGCCTCAAGTGGCTCGTATTGCTGCCACTCGAATGGCCGATATTGGAGGGCCGCTGAGGCTCTGCTACGAGGGGGCCGTTGCTCGGATGGGAAGCGGAGCTCGGGGGCAGCGCGAAGTCATGCAAGCTGGGGTTGAGTTCATCGGTGCATCTGGGCCGGGAGCGGATGCCGAGTTGCTCGCCCTGGCTGCGGCGGCAATGGAGACCACAGAAATCGCCGAGCGCAGCCTCGATGTAGGCCATGTGGCGCTGGCACGCTTGGCCCTCTCTGATTTGGGGGACGACTCCCTGAGTGAAACTTTGACGTCTTGCCTGCGTCGCAAAGATCGCATCGGTGTCGCCAGAGCAGCCCGGCACTTGCCCGAGGCTCAGCGTGCCTTGCTCGAGGCCTTGCCTTCTCTTTTCGGAGAGCCCGAAGCCGTTCTCCAAAGAGTGCGCAAGCTGGACATTCCAAAGAAGGTACGCCAGTCTCTCGACGATCTTGAGCAGACGATCCTTTGGGCCTGTGAGCAGAACGAAGCGTCAGATCTACTCAGGGACTTGACGCTGGATCTTGGCGAGCTGCGAGGTTTTGAGTACTACACCGGCATGCGAGTACACGCCTTTGTGAAGGGAGCCGGCGGTCCGGTTCTGCGCGGAGGCCGCTACAATCAACTTGTGGAGCGATATGGCCGTCCGGCGTTCGCTACGGGTTTCGCCGTCGACATCGAGTCTCTGGCCCAGGCCGAGTCTGCGCAAGAGGAGGGCAGTGGAGTCCGACTCCATCCGGGCTGCTTGGTGCTCGTGGATGAGGAGCATCGTCGGCTTGCAGCTGCGATTGCTCGGACGCTTCGTGATGCTGGTGTTCGCGTTGCCGTCGAAGACGCAAGCAATTGGCCGTCCTCACGGCGAACCGATCTTCATACGTATGCTGATCGAGTAAGCTTGCCTTCGGTTGTCTTACTAGAATCAGAGAAATTCCAGTTTCTGCGCACAGACTTTCCCGCTTCACCTCTGTGGGTGAATACAGGGAGAGGCACTGCGCCCCCCCAAAACGCGCAATCGATGTCCGATGCGCTTCTAACAGTGCTGAGCGGGAGAGAGTCATGACCGTAGCAATCGTCGTTGGTGCCCAATGGGGCGATGAAGGAAAAGGCAAAGTCGTCGACCTCCTCAGCGAGGAGACCACTATGGTCGTTCGCTATGGTGGCGGGGCGAATGCAGGCCATACGCTGGTCATTGATGACAAGCAGCTCATCACCCACCTTATCCCCTCGGGGGTTCTGCACCCGGGGACAAAGTGTGTGCTCGGCGACGGCATGGTCATCGACCCGCAGCTCCTTGTGAAAGAGATTGGGGAATGTAAGGCGATGGGGCTTCTCGCCGGCGATGAACTTCTAATCGGTGAGGGGGCACACCTTGTGATGCCATACCACCGATTGCTCGAAGGCTTGCGAGAAGACAGGTCGGCCAAAGACGGTAAGAGCATCGGTACTACAAGACGGGGTATTGGACCAACGTACGAGTCGAAATGCGCTCGCCGAGGTGTGCGAGCAATGGACTTGGGCAATCGTCCTCGCCTGGAAGAGCTTTTCGAGGCCAATCTCAGCGAGATAGGCGCATTGGTCGCTCACTATGGGGGGGAGGCTCCCACCGCTGGACAGGTCAGCGAGTGGATTGACGAAGTCATGCAGGCCGGTGAGGTGCTCATTCCCAGTGTGGGGGATGCGGGACTAGCCGTTCATCAAGCCATCGAGGCTGGGCAGCACGTGCTCTTCGAAGGGGCCCAAGGGGCGCTGCTCGACATCGATCACGGCACCTACCCCTATGTAACTTCTTCTTCAACCCTCGCCAGTGGAGCACCACAGAGTCTAGGCGTGGGCCCGACTCGCATTGACAAGGTCATCGGCATTACCAAGGCCTACTGCACCCGCGTTGGCGAAGGGCCGTTCCCAACAGAAATGCAGGGGGCAGAAGAAGAGAGCTGGCGTGAAGCCGGCTGCGAATTCGGTGCCACCACTGGTCGTCCGCGTCGATGTGGCTGGCTCGATGCTGCTGCGCTGCGTCGAGTCGTAAGGAATAATGGTCTTTCCTCTCTTGCTCTGACCAAGCTCGACATCCTCTCCGGCCGAGGAACTATCAAAGTATGCGTCGGCTATCGGGTGAATGGTGAAGTTGTTCCCGAGCTTCCGCGACGTGAGTTGGATGGAGCCGAACCCGTTTTCGAGAAGTTCCCTGGGTGGGACGAAGACATCAGCGGCGCCCGGTCTGTCGACGAGCTGCCTAGCAACGCCCGAGATTATGTGGCGGCTCTCGAGGCCATGACTGGAGTTCCATTTTGCCTGCTCTCGGTGGGGCCAGATCGCAAGCAAACCATCATCTTGCGCGAGCAGTTCTAGGCCGCTCCGCGTCTCGCTTCCGGGGTGGGAAGCCTCGCGGCGCACTCCTCTGGAGCTGGCTTCCGAGTGGGTTGCCGTTGGTGCGCTGCCCAAGCCCTCGGTGTAGTTCGGCTCTCAATACGACATGAGTGTCATTCATTCGATCTGGACTAGAAGACTTAGAAAAGGGCGCCAAGGATAGTCTCGGTGTCGGGTTCCAAGTGGCTGAGTTGCAAGGAGCTCTGTATGTTCCTAATATCCGAGACAGTAGGCACATCACCGCTGGTGTGCATGAAGGGCTAAAGATGAAGATCGTCTGCGACGCTTGTGGCGCGAAGTATTCCATTGCTGATGAAAAAGTAGCCGGCAGGGTTTTTAAAATCCGTTGTAAGAAGTGCAGCAATATTATTGTTGTGCGCGGCAACGCGAACGAAGAGGCGGCTGCCGCTCCCGAAGAGCCGCAGCCCAACAATGACACCAAGGTATTCGATTACCAGGGCTACGACTCTCCTCAAGATGCCATGGCGGCTGAGGGGGAATGGCACTTGGTGATCGACCAGGAGCAGATTGGTCCGATGACTTCGGCTGAAGTGCGTCAGCGTTTCGCCAATGGTGAAGTCGATGCCGAGAGTTACATATGGAAAGAGGGCTTCGCCGACTGGGAGAGGCTACCCGATGTTCCCGAGTTCGCAGACTTGGAAGGTGGAGGGGCCGCCGCGGCCGCGCCGCCAGCCGATGATGGTGGTGGAATGTTTGGTGCGAGTGATCCTGCGGCCGAACCTGTTGCGGAACAGTCTTCTCCACTCGCAGCAGCAGCAGCAGCGAGTGACCTCTTCGGCGGTGATGCGGATCTCTTCGGCGGCGGCGGTGATGCCAGCGGTGGCGCTGACCTCTTTGGTGGCGGCGCACCTGTCGGTGAGAACACCGGCGAAGTTGTCATGAGCAAGGAGGCCGAGGCCCAACTCAAAGGTCAGCGCAACGAAAACTCAGTATTATTCTCACTCGGCAACCTTGCCGCTCTAGCGAGCGACTCGCCAAATGCCGCTGCGGCCGCGGCCGTTTCTAGCTCCTCTGGCGGTGCTATCTCCAATACCGGCGGCAGCGAAGGCTCGGGGCTCATCGATATCCGTTCGATGGCCTCTGTGTATCTTGCCGACAAAGGAGGGGCCGCCAGTGGTGGTTCTTCAACGCCGACCGGCAGTGCCGATGACTTGCCGGTCTTTAGCCAGTCGGCTTTCGAGAGTGTATCGCCTGTCCTGCTTCCAACCCAGTCCGATACGAAGTTGCTCTACACCCTTGTCGGTGTGATCGCTGCCCTCGTAGTGGCTGCTGCGATTCTGGTCGTGGTCGTGCTCAAGGGCGGCGACGACGATAAGGGCGGTTCTGTCGCCGCAGCGGAGATCGACGTCACGACTGCCCCTGGGACGGAAACACCGACTCCAACCGCAGAGGGCAAAACTGTCCCTTCTGGTGAGACGGATCCTTCGGAAACCGATCCTGAGGCTAAGCAAGCTGAGGCCTCGCCTACTGGTGATCCCGCGACGGATCCAGCGGCTACCGACGAAACGACGGGGCCGAAGCCAGCTCCAAAGGACACTGGTTCAAGTCGTTCCAACAAGCGCAAGGAGCGAGAAGACAAGCGCAAGGGGCGCGCCGAGAGCAGTTCTACGAAGAAGCCAAAGCCCAAATCCAAGCCCCCGTCATCTTCCGGTGGTGGAGACTGCGACGCGGTGACCTGCCTCCTGGATGCAGGCACGGCTTGCTGTCGCAAGCTCAACAAGAAGAGCGCCAGCAGCAGCAGCAGCAAGAGTGGCGATTCAAGCCTTCCCGAGAAACTCAGCCGTGGTGATATCCAGCAAGGCATTTCACGGGTGAAGGGGCGAGTGACCTCTTGCGGCGACAAACACGGCGGCAAAGGCACCGTGAAAGTGAAGATCAAGATTGGTGGAAACGGCAAGGTATCCAGCGCGCAAGCGAGCGGCGGCGGATCCTCACTGCGAAGTTGCGTGACCTCTGCAGTCAAGAGGGCATCCTTCAAGAAGACTCAGAAGGGCATGAACGTCACGTATCCGTTCGTATTCAGATAAGGCGACTAATGCGTTTGCGAGGCAAACGCCGTTCCTGCCAAGCGCATCAACAGCAAGAGCCCGCCGCCCCCCAAAGGGCCGCGGGCTTTCCTACTTCCTGCCCGCAGCATGATCAGGCGCTATGTCCAGCGGTCTAGACCGTCGAGCGAAAAGAATGACCGAGGATGGTGAGTTCTGATTCTTCGAGTGCAAGGCGCGAATGAGGATTTTGCCGGGGCAAATGACGAAATGAGCAACGCTGCAATCGGGAAAGCAGGACCATTAGACCGATCATTGTTTGGGTGTAGATCTGACTGTGACAGTTCTCTTCTGGGAATTTCGGTGTGATCTAGTCGGTTAGAAGGGCATGGCATCGAGCGCAACGTCCCTTCACATCGCATTCCCTCCACACTCGACTGATTCTCCCCAGAGTGCGCTTGA
>JAAEPE010000248.1 GCA_024222395.1 Myxococcales bacterium | reverse complement strand
CTCGTTGCACGATCGCATGCGGTGCCCGATGTCGCCGCACCAGCAGCCTTAACTTGCGCCGAGCGCGTCGAGGGATGCTGAGTCGGTTCGGGGCCGGTCCTCTGTTCATGCAGCCTGAACCGCCCGAAGGCTCAGATTATTTCCGGAACCAGGATCGAATTTTCGGCATCCAGTAGTAGTCATTCCATGGGCCTAGAAGGCACTGGTGCGCAGAATGAAGCACGTCGAGGCAACGCCGCCAGAAATTGGGCCAATCTCACCGTTGCACACCAGGACTCGGCTCCTCGTAGGAGGCTGAGAGTGTCATAGTCAGAGTTACACCCTTGCGATCTACCATCTGAGAGAGCTCGGGGGTGCAATCCCTCCCGGCCACTCACCTCGTCATTGACCTCGCCTCACGGCGGGTCGAAATCGGCGGAATCGTCCATGAGCCGACAGTACGTTGCTCACTACAATTTGGAGTGCCCACATCAGGGGCTCGGCGGCGCATTTGTGGTGCCACCCGCGAACGAAAGCGCGCGATGCCCGATCAAACGCACGGAACGTCTTTGTTGTTTGCTTTGATTCTATCGGAGGCAGGCAGCATGACAAGCGCGATCCGATTCTCGTACACCACGAGGGGGTGTCGTGCGCCATCTACTGCCTGCGCTCTATGCGCTCGACGGTATCTGGTGCGGGCACTCCACCTGCTGTTGTGTCAGCTCGCGCCGCATCTCCAGAGTCTTCATATCGACGTAGATGATCTCGTCGCGCCCCAGTACCTCTCCTAGCCATGGTGTGAAGACGCGGGTCGCGGCCTCGGCCAGAATATTCCCCATCAGGCCATTCACCGTCGCTCCAGAACAATTCCAAGAGGTCGCTAGCTCAACCTCGTTGGCATAGAAATCAGCGTACTGCTCGGATGCCCGGACTGTACAGCTGTGACACGGCGTCCCACGCTCTACCCAGCGAAGAGGGCCAACAAGCCCCTGTGGCCCAATGTAGCCCGCCTGGATGACGGGCTTGTGGGTAATGAGTTGATTTGCATCCCCCGCCAGGTGAGTCTCACCGCAAAACAAAAAGAGGTCGGCCCTCTCCCACTGGCTAGACTCTTGCTCAAAGGGATTTATCGCGTGGACCTCGATTTCAAGGTGCGGATGTCGCGCGGCGAGGAAATCCTGGGCGACTTCAACTTTGAGGCGGCCAATGTCATCGATTGCAAACATGAACTGCCGATTTAGATTGCTCGCATCGACCGTGTCGAAGTCGGACAGTATGACGCCGCCGACGCCTGCACCAGCGAGTGCTTGCGCAGCTTGCATGCCAATCCCGCCCAGCCCGATAATAGCCACTCGCACCTTAGATAGGGCGTCTAGGCAGCGGTCGGGGTGTTGGCGAGTGAGTTGGGCGTAGTAGGCCAACTGCCTCGATGCCCAGACCCGTCCCGACAGCACCGTACTCAGCGGCCTTTGCAGCCGGACTATGAGTTCCTGATCCTCCAGCACGCGCAACAGATCTGCACCATTCTGAAGTTGCACGATCTCCCGCTCGGTGCGTTCGCCGTCCATAGCTCCCAGCAGTGCGATTCCATCTTCTGCCGGACCTGGAAAGGACATACAGCGGTGGTTGTTGAAATCCATCAGCGACATCACATCACCGCTACTGGAGACGTGAGCTGGTGGAAGCAGCCAGATGTAGTCGTTCATATTGACCTCGTCAAGAACTAAACGGGCGAGGCAACCAATAGCATTGCCCCGCCCGCTATATCGCTATACGCGAATCGCTCTAGTTGAGGGCAATTCCGCCAGGAACGGTGTTCCAGTGTGTGAACTTGGCGTAGTAATTTCCCGTTCCGCCATTCACCTCTTTGAGGTCCTTGGAATCGAGTTTTGCAGGGATGGTGTTGGGGGTTTGTTTCTTTGTTTTGTTCATAACGGTATTTCCTTTACTTTTTTGGGGAGGTTTGGGCCAGACATCTCTGGCGTTATGGTTGTCTCAGCAGACGATAAGGTAGCCAGCTACGCCCGGTACTTTTAGGCAAGAGAGAAAGCCGCCATGCTTGTCTCCTATCACCAGATGCTGAGATCGCTGCGAGAGTTCGCACTGCATAGGGGAAACAGCGGGGGAAACAGCGGGGGAAACAGCGGGGGAAACAGCGGGGGAAACAGCGGGGGAAACAGCGGGGGAAACAGCGGGGGAAACAGCGGGGGGAACAGCGGGGGAAACGCAGGTCGGATTTGACGAAGACTTGGGTCCGTACTCCTGAGAGATGTTCTTGGGATCTTTCATTACAGGCACCTTGATCGTGAGGGCAGAGAATGAGACTAACAGCAAGTTCGAAGTTGCTATTCGTATCTGAGGAAGAAGAAAGCACAGTCTTTCGAACATGGCAAGAACTCTTATGCACTTCCCTAAGAACAACCTGCAAATATGTCTCCACAGCGAGGAAAACGACGACATTTCGGCACCCACTGAGATCGCGGAACCGCGTAAATTCAGAAAAACCCTGACTCAACATCGGACCGACGAATCACCGAATTGTCGGCACCTACACAAAAACAGTCTTTCTCATTACGAGTCTTTCATCGTCACTAATGGGCTCCTCACGCCCCTTCTCTGATGTCTACCTGTTCTGATACTCCATCCGACTCCAAGGGGCGGCTCCTGATCGCAGATACCAACGAGGCCAATGTCTCGTGGTTGATCGACAACCTACTGGACTCGTTCAGTATTCATCGAGAGACCAGCGGAGCAAGACTCAGCGCCACACTTGAGACCCTCGCACCGGAGGTTGTAATTGTCGGAGAAGCGCTCCAGGACGGCCCTGGCAGCGCGGTATTCCCAGCGCTCCGAACCCGGGCTTCCATGTTCTTGTCTGTATCGCGAGACACCGAGGTTGATATCGATAGCTCAAGACACCTGCATCGCGGCATGGGCAAGGAAGAGCTTCACTCACGGATCAATGCGGTGTTGGTCGAGCCAGAACAGTCCTCCGATTCTCCGGCACCGAGTTCTTCCAGCAACATGAGCGCGGGAGAAGCTGCCGGAATACTCCGGCTACTCGAGGTGGCGAGAGAGTTCGGTGCGCAAAGCGACCTCGCAGGTGCGTCTCGCGTCCTGGTGCGGACTTTGATCGAGTTCTTGCAAGCGGACCGAGCAGACTGCCTCTTCTACAGCGCCAGGGATGCAAGCCTGTGGACCGAAGCGGATCGACATCAGTGGTCTGTGAACCGCGAAGTCTCGGCGGGCACAGGATTGGCCGGGCACGTGGCCCAGACGAGCGCTACCATTCGATCCGACCGAGCAAGTGCACATTCGTCCTATGAGAAAAACACCGACGATCCGCTTGGCAAGGGAAACGAGCGCATCCTCGTTCACCCTCTCGTTGATTCTGAGAAGAACGTCCATGCCATCCTCATAGCGGTTCGCCTTCCCAATAGGGAGGCATTCACGCAGCACGACGAGAATATCTGCCATTGGCTGACCGAGCAACTCGCCCCCCTCACCGCACAGCTTGCGATGCAACTGGAAGTCGCGGAGGTTTTGCAAGAGGCGCAAGAAGACACCATATTCCGACGAGAGGCCGCAGTGGCTCATGCTGCCCTCGGCGAGAAAGGTGATGTGGTTCGGGTTTCGCCTCCGTGGATCGGATGGTCGTATTGGGCGCTCGTCGCTGTTCTCGTCGCATCTGCTGTGTTTCTAGCCGTCGCAAGAATACCCGACTACTCCTCGGGCCCAGTCGTTGTCAGCGAACTTGGCAGAACCGAAGTACTGGCCCCTGTATCGGGCAACATTGAGACCATCGATGTCTTGCCAGGGCAGGAGATTGTAGCGGGCCACCGCTTGGCCACGTTCTACTCTCCTGAGGAAAGCACAGAGCTCACGCGTCTCGACCTCGAGTGGCAGGCCTCACTTCGCGCCTACCTTGCAAACCGCTCCGACTTGGCCGCTCGCAGTGCGGTCTCTTCTCTGCGCTTGCGACGAAACCAACTGCTCGACAAGCTGACACTGCGCGCCCCCCATGGTGGGGTGGTGCAGGATGTCCGAACCGCATCCAATCGACACATTGAGCTTGGGGAACGCCTCCTGAGTATTTCGCAACCTGGCGGGCAGTTTAGCGTTATTGGGTTTCTTCCAGGAGCGGACCGGCCAAGACTCGAGCCGGGTATGGAATTGCGTATGACCCTGGAGGGCTATCCGCGTAACTATGTGGACCTCCCGATCGAGTCCATTAGTAGCGAAGTGATGGGTCCCCGTGAAGCCAGCCAAGCACTTGGGCGAGGGTTGCAGGACTCGTTGCGATTGCCGGCCTCGGTCGTCGTCATTCGAGCCTCACTCAAACATCGCTCCTTCGAAGTCGATGGACAGTCCTATAAGTACAGTCACGGCATGCTCGGTCTTGGCGAAGTCAAACTACGGTCTGAGCCCGCGTATCGCACGCTCGTTCCCAGTCTGGGGAAGAGATGACAGCGACAGATAGCACGCTCTTTGGGAAGCTCATGCATGCAAAGCGTGGGCGTATTCCGCACGTCCAACAACTGCACGCGACCGACTGTGGCGCAGCTTCGCTTACGATGACCCTCGCATTCCACGGCAAGGTCGTACCTCTTGACGATGTTCGACATGCGATGGGCGCGGGAAGGGATGGCGTGAGCGCACATGCCATTGCTGTCGCAGCCGAGGGGTTTGGCCTAAACACCCGAGGTATCACCCTGGATACGGAGGACCTCTCGGACCTACCGCCCGGCAGCATCTTGCATTGGGAGTTTCGCCACTTCGTTGTCTTTGAATCCGCAACCCGCAAGGGAGTTCGCATCATCGACCCAGCCGGCGGTAGACGACTCCTAAGTCACGAGCGGTTTAGCAAGTCCTTCACTGGGGTCGCCCTCGTTTGTGAACCGTCCCAAGAATTCGAACCAGGCGGCACACAGAAGCAGCGGGCTCTGTCCTATCTACGGCAGTTCTTTGGCCAAGGGCACCTAATTTGGCGCGTCGTCATGACCTCGGTCCTGCTTCGTATTTTCGCCCTATCGATCCCGATTCTCATGGCGATGATCGTAGATCGGGTTGTGCCACGAGGCGACTCCGAGCTCTTGTCGCTCGTTGCCTGGGGACTGCTCGCGATGGTTGCGTTTCAATTCCTGTCGGAACTCATACGCGCGCATCTCTTATTGCAGCTACGCACCAATCTCGACACGCGAATGACCCTGGGGTTTCTGCGTCATCTTCTATCCCTGCCGTACCACTTCTTCCAACTGCGCCAGGCCGGCGACTTGATGATGCGGGTCAACAGCAATGCCACGATTCGTGAGTTACTCACCGCCAACACGCTTACGGCGCTTCTCGATGGCACACTCGTATTCTTCTACCTGATCGCCATCCTCATGCTAGCCCCGACCATTGCCGGAATCGTCCTACTCTTCGGTTGCGTCCAAGCCGGACTCTTTGTATTTGCTCGAGCAAGGATCCACGGCTACATGGCAGAACAGCTGGAAGCGCAAGCGCGTAGCCAGTCGTACCTTGTCCAGGTTATTCAGGGGGTCGAAACGCTAAAGACCTCCGGCGCAGAGGGCCAAGCGCTACGGCGTTGGTCCAATCTATTTGTTGACGAACTCAACGCGGGGCTGCGCCGAGGTAGGCTGGACGCCCTCGTCGATGCTGTGATGGCTGCACTTAGATTGGCCGCACCTCTGGCAATCCTCACCTATGGCGCCACGCTCGTAGTCGCGCAAGAAATGACTCTGGGCACCATGCTGGCAGTCAACGCTCTTGCGCTCGCGTTCTTGACTCCTCTTGCGGCCCTCGTCAACTCTGCCTTTCAACTGCAGTTGCTCAGTGGCTACTTTGAGCGACTCGACGACGTTCTCTCTGCTAGCCCAGAACAAGAGAAGCACCATGAAGCGACCCCGACAATCTCCGGATCCGTGCAGCTCGATCGCATCAGCTTTCAATACGGACCCAATCTGCCCGAAGTGGTGCAAAAAGTAACGCTGAGTCTAAAGCCGGGCAGCTGTACCGCTATCGTGGGTAGATCTGGATCTGGAAAATCGACATTGGCCTCGCTGATCATGGGCCTGCACAAGCCCACTGGCGGGCGCATCATGCTCGACAAGCGCAGCCTTTGGGACTGCAACCTGCAAAGCATTCGCAGACAACTCGGGATTGTTCCGCAATCGCCCTACATATTTGGAAGCAACATTCGCGAGAACATCGCGCTCATGTCACCAGAAGCGAGTCTTGAAGATGTCGTTTCAGCCGCAAAGAGGGCGTGCATTCACGACGAGGTCATTGCAATGCCCATGGCGTATGAGTCCGTAATCACGGATGGAGGCGCCTCACTCTCCGGTGGACAGCGGCAGCGAATCGCCCTTGCCCGAGCGCTCGTTCACGAGCCAGCACTCTTGCTCCTAGACGAAGCCACCAGCGCTCTCGATGCAGCCACCGAGCGCGCCGTGATGGACAATCTCGCGCAACTACATTGCACGAGGGTCATTGTGGCCCACCGACTGTCGACAATTTCCTTCGCCGACACGATTGTGGTCATGGCTCAGGGGCGCATTGTTGAACAGGGGACGCACACCGAGCTCATGGCGGGCGGCGGATATTATGCGGACATGGTCAATACCCAACGAGGCAGCTACGACGGAGACCAGCCATGAGGGCAAAACAGGGCATTCTCTGCTTCTTTGCACTCTGTGGCTGTGCCCAAGAACCTCTGCGGCAGCCGACCGGCGCACGCTCAGAGGTAGGGCATGTCGGGCCCAGCGCGCAACCAGCTCGGCGAGAGGATACTCTTGCTCAGCGAGGGCACATCGGCGTTCTCCTCGCCAAAGAGAGCGTCAACGTTTCATCGCAAACGTCGGGGGTCATCAAAGAAATTCTCGTAGACATTGGTGACTCGATGGTAGCCGGGCAGCCAATCGCCCAAATCGACCCTCGGGCCCTGCAAAGCGAACTCGATATTGCACTCGCCAATGCCCGCGCCGCTGGCGCCAAGTCTCGGCGTCTCCAAGTGGAAATGGAAGCGGCGGTGTTGTTGGCGAAGCGCCAGGTGGAGATGGGCTCAGAGGTCATCGCAAAACAAGAGATTGAATCCGCAAAGACAACAGCGGCGAGCAGTGCTGCCTCCTACGCAGAATCGGGCGCCGCAAATTCCGCTGCACGCAGCCGGGTTGCACAACTCAGGCAACTGCTGGACCAGGCAACGATCCGGGCTCCGTTTGCCGGGAAGATAGCCCAGCGACTCGTCAGCACGGGCGAGTCGGTCACCATCGGTACTCCCATTGCTCTGCTCATTACGGCGGAGAGCCTCCAAGTCGATTTCGTGGTGCCGCTTGAAGACCGAGATAGGTACAACGTGGGCGATTCCATCCGTGTCGAACTAGAGTCGAGCGAGTCCGAAATCTCAGGAGTCGTCAGGCGAATTTCACCGAGTTTGGATTCGGTCACTCAGATGACCGTGATGCAAGCCGACCTCGTGGTGGACGACGGCAACCACGGTGCATTGCAGTCGGGCGTCGGAGTGTGGGTTAAGCCGCAGCCTCGAGAATGATGCTGCGGCGCAGACTGGCCGGCGTGCAGGACCGATGGCGTCCCCAAGGAAGCTCGTCGATCGTAGTCACAAAGAGGTCCGCCGACTGCACATCAATCCACGGCAGGCATAGAGGCATAGACGAGTCCCCTCGACCAAGTGGTTAATCAGGTTGGGGCCGCCTCGTATTTCTACGTAGAACGCCCCCTTCCGGAAGAGCATCCGAAATACGCTTCCGAGGCATGCATCATCGACCGCTGTGACGGCTAGCCTGAATCGAACACCCTCGGTGAGAGATTCAGGCTGGTTGACACCAAAGCGTCAAAGGTTAGGGTGTAACTCTGACTTTGACACTCTCAGCCTCGCAGGCTCCTACGAGGAGCCGAATCCTGGTGTGCGGCGGAGAGATTGGCCCAATTTCTAGCGGCGTTGCCTCGACGTGCTTCGTTCTGCGCACCAGTGTCTCCTAGGCCCATGGAATGACTACGAGGCCGCGGTCACAGCGAGATCTACACCCAAAGGTTATGAGTGTTTGTGGTTGGCGAGAGAAGAGACTCTTCCAAACTGTCTGTAGTGGGAATTTCGGCAAAGGTGGAAGGTGTTGTTGTTTCATGTGTGCACTGCCGAAGATCAACTTGGAAGTGGGTGGTCGCCGGCGATTGGACGTAGATTTCAGTGCCGGCCAGGTTAGCCGTGATGACGGCGGACTTGTTCTTCGCTCGGCTGATCAGCGTTTGCGTCTGAGCCAGCGACTCGCAGATTGTTTCACCGATCACCGGAGAGCAGACCTCGTCGACCACACGGTGCAGGAGCTCTTGGCGCAGCGCATTCTTG
>JAAEPE010000247.1 GCA_024222395.1 Myxococcales bacterium | reverse complement strand
GGTTGGCTGGCTTTTTTTGTCGGCTGATTCCTCTCGGGACGTATTCGGGACGCGGCGATCGAGCAGGTTGATCGCGTCCTCCTTGGCGCCTTTGACCAAGTGCATGTAGCGGAGCGTTGTCTGGATATCGCGATGGCCGGCCAACTCCTGGATCGTGCGGACCGGAGCGCCACGCTGAGCCAAGTGCGTGCAGAACGTATGGCGCAACGGGTGCCACTGGCGCTCGCCAATCTCAGCCTTTCGGCAGAGTCTTGGAAGGTGCCATCTCATGGCCTCGCGGGTTAGGTGCGTCCCATCGGGCCCCGGTAGCAACCACTTGCCGCCTTTGAGCTTCAAATGGCGGGCGTCGTGGAGAGCTCGGCCGAGCCGCTCGGTCAGCGGTATCGTTCGCGACTTGCTGTTCTTGGTCGTTCCGAGCGTGTCCTCCCAGAACGCTTGTTCAACTCGGATCCGGTTGTTTCGCTTGTCCCAGTGCTTCCACTCCATCGCGCGTATCTCACCCCTTCGAAGCCCTGCGTCGGCGCCTAGCAGGATTGCCAAGTGCCAAAACGGGTCATCGCTGGCGGCGTCCAGGAGCGCGGCGTACTCATCGAACTCAAGGAATTCGATCGGTGGTTGCTCCGTCTTGAATATCCCGACCTTGATCGGCTTCTGGTCGGCGCGAATCGTTCCAATCTCGACGGCGTAGTTCAGCATTTTGGACAGCACGGCGAGGGAGTTATTGATCGACTTCTTGCTGACGCCTCCCTTCTTCTTTGTGAGGGTGCCATCGAGCATCCCCGCGACCATCTCGTCGATATTGCCTTTTCCCACTCCATCGATCGGCAACTCTCCGAGCACGGGGACTATGTAGCGGCGGAATACCTGTTCCTTCTTCTTCCGCTCCGAGAGCTTGTTTTTCACTGCGTGCTGGCTCATGAAAATTTCAGAGAACTCCCGAACCGTCTGGACCTTCTTGGCCTCCGGCGCCGGAGGATTTAGCAAGCGCTCGATGTGATCGGCCTGGGCCTTCTCAGCGCTTGCCTTGGTATTGACGTAGCCGACGCCTCTGATTGTCTTCTTCGTCGCATCGGGTAGCTTTATTGTGCGCTTGTAGCACCACCGATTGTTCCAATCCTTTCGCCTGTAAGCGCTCACGATCCGGCTCCGTCGGTTTTAGTGGTCACGCCGAACTGCTCCGCGATGAGCCTGCGCGTTTCGATGTTCCACTCGGCTAGTTTTCCCTCGCCGCCGGCGATGAGCACATCTATGCGCTCGCTAAGGAACTCGAGTTGCTCGGGCCCGAGTTGGCGAACAATCTCGGCGAATCGCTGAGATGTTTCTGCGGTCTGCTTCTTGGTCGTTGTGGTGGCTGACATATCTGACTCCCATTAGGTCCAGCCATGAGCCCGAGTGCTCAGTCACCACAACGTTCCCTCTCGGGGCTCGTGGCTGGTTTGAATGTGTTTGGGTTTGGAGCGTTACGGGATGCGGTCGTTGTGGTGGGACCGAGAATAGAATGGGTACCTAGAGAGTACCAGCACCGCTTCGCTTCATCTGGATTGCAATCTCTTTTCAGGGGGTTGCAAGTCACTCTGCGCGCATCGATTATTGAGACCGTGGCGCGCAACCCCGAAAATCCTCAGTGGAGCATCCAGGTCGAAACGGATCTAGATAAGGCAGTCGAGAAGGCAGCCAAGGCGGCGGGCATGGCCAAATCAGCGTTTGTCCGGGCAGTGCTGCGGGGGTATCTCGAACTCCCCGGCGGCCTGAAGTAGTAAAAATGCAGCCCCACTCCCCTCGCTAACGAAGCGACGTTACCGACGACCAAGCCGGCGGCGGAACGAGAGAAGCGGATTGGGCCTGACTGCGATGGCCCTGTAGAGTCCGCCGAATTTTCTTATGCGCCTACGTTCTTGTAGAGCCCGCGATGGTCAATCACACCAGCGCCGTAGTCGACTCGGACCTTGAACTCCGCTCCATCGACTTCGAAGCCTTCACGCATCGAAAGCTGCGGGCCAGATGTGCCCTCAAGAAATGCGTATTCGATTGTGTCGATCGCCGACGGATCCGCAGCGACGTACCATGAGACTTCGCTATCGTCGTCCAATCGCGGATCTACGATGAGCTCCATCTGGTCGTGATACGGGTTAACGTCGGCGACGGTTGTGGCCGCGATGGATGTGAGCACCTGGCGCCCGACCGTTTCGAGAGCCGCGGGAACCATGAGGTACCGCGGCGTCACATCAATCGAGGTCACGCCATCGAGCCCCTTCTGACGGCGCATAGCTTGGAGTGCTGCGCCAAGAGACGCCACAGAGATCACGGCACCACTGCCATCGAGGTTCGCGTGGTCGGCATGGAATACCGCCACTGAATCGGCCATCGTCGGATTGGACGTCAGCAGAGTAACAAGCTGGCTTGCGACAAACTCGGCCGCGGCTCGGCCTAGCTTCTGGTTCATCTCCCCGAAAGCCCCAAGGTCGTCATTGATGAGCGCTTGGCGGGAAAGGCCGAAGATGCGGCCAAACGTCGCGAGAGAGTAGGTCTCCTTCGCCTCGGACATGGTCGAGCGGCTGAATTCGCCGCCTTCGTTGACCTGCTCAAGCTGGCCGGCTTCGCTGAGTTGGAGTTTCTGGATCGGCCGAAAGTCGCGGGCTTGCACTTCGCGACAAGCGCGGCGAATGCCGCCCTGATACGAGTCGTATGCGCGCCGAAGAATTCGATCGCCGGTCCCGGTTAGGAGCTCGGCGAAGTCGCTCATGGAGTGCATTCCCCCTAGCGAGCGCT
>JAAEPE010000246.1 GCA_024222395.1 Myxococcales bacterium | reverse complement strand
TTCGCGTCGTAGAACTTTCGAGGACCTGCCGTCCTGTATGCGGCCCGGAGGTGCGCCATTTGCTCTGCGCGAGGCTGGCTCCAGTGCTGTCCAGCGCGCTTCATCCGCTGGGTGCGCGCTCAATTGTAGGGATTTGATCATATGAGCGTGGTTTTCGTGCGATCTGTAGCGGATGGATGACAAAAAGAAGCTGAGCGTCTCAGAGCTAGGTGCTGAGGATCTCTTACAGCTAGCGGCAGAGACAGATGGGTGCTGAAGGCAATACTCTTTCGAGTATCGAGGTTGGCCTTGATCAAATGGCGCAATCGATGTCGCGGTTGGAATTGAGCCGGCGTCTGAACGAATCAGAAACGCGCGAACCGAAAAAATGTTGACAGTGTGGCCGGCTTTGTGGGATCCGCTTCCGCGGCAAGGTGCGGACGATTCGGACTCTCAGCGGTGAGATTACATACTGGCGAAACTACCAGTATTGCGATCGCTGTTCGCGTGGTTTTTATCCTCGCGATGACGCGTATGAAATCCCAGCGCATGGCGATGTGTCCCAAGAACTTGAGCGGCGGATCTCGCACCCAGGCGAACTGCCTAACGTCGTCGGCTACATGGTGGCTTGTGCAAGTCTCATGGCCGAGATCAAGAACATCGCTCCTGCTGTTCATGCAGCCAGCCCCCTGTGCCAGGGTAGTTGTCGCCTCTCCTGATTGAATAGACCCTTGGGGGCGGGCAAGAGACCGTGAATTGCAATACTCCGCGAAATTCAAAGAGAAGTTGATTACAAAGGCCCTAAGGCCAGAGAACTCCATCAGTGGGACGGCTAAGTCGGCAGGAATCCCGAAAGCAACGCTGGACACCTGGATTCAGCGGGCGAGAATGGGCTCGATAAGTAAAGATAGCAGTAAGAAAAGGCGTGGCCGGGCTCGCAAATCGAGTCGATGGTCCGCCGAGGAAAAGCTCAGAATCCTCAGCGAGGCTTCAGGGCTGGGCGATGAGGAACTGGGTGCCTTCCTGCGGCGCGAAGGACTGCACGAAGTGGACCTCCAGGAGATACGAGAGACGGCCCTCGCCTGCCTCCAGCCGGTAAAGAAAGTAGGGCCGTCTGCGGAGGGGCAGGAACTAAAGAAGGTCAAGCGCGAGCTTAGGCGCAAGGAGAAGGCTCTCGCAGAAGCCGCCGCTCTCTTGGTGCAAAAGGAAAGTTCCACGACCTTATGGAGGAAGAGGACAACGACACAAGGGACAACTACGGAGACGACTCTTGATGCTCATTGATGAGGCATGTGACAGCGGCGCAAGACTCGCCAACGCTTGCGCCGTTGTCGGGATAACCCCACGAACCATGCAGCGGTGGCGAGCCCGTATAGATGGTGATGACATGCGTATGGGACCGAAGTCCAAGCCAGCGAATGCCCTTAGTCAAGCAGAAGAAACCGAGGTCTTGCGGGTCGTCAACTCACCAGAGTATCGTGATTTACCACCAAAGCAGATTGTGGCCAAATTGGCCGATAAGGGTCAGTATCTAGCATCTGAGTCGACGATAGAAAGGCTGTTGCACAAGGTAAATCAGAAGAAACATCGCGGTCCCAAGCGGCCTCCGACTTCAGTGAAGCCACGAGAGAAAGCGAGCACGGCACCTTGCCAGGTGTGGACGTGGGATATCAGTGTGCCGCAGCAAGCTGCACGAGAGATGAGGGATAGGCCCCTCGTAATCGGCCTACAGGGGCAGGTTGCAAACCACCGTAAGCGGCTTGGGTCAAAAGCCTTGGTCGTGAGCGTTACGGAAAAGGCGCTGTAAGGCGTCAGGTGTGGATCAAGAAGGCGAACAACCGTGAACTGCCGTTCAATTGTCGAAACTATTCAGATGATGTCAAAACCGGGAGATGATGTTGCCCAGGGATTAGCATGGCGGGTGCCTGCTTATTGGCCATGTGGCGTCCGGCATAGAGGCAGCGCGAGCTTGATCCGGGCTCTTGTGTGGAACTGCGGGAACCTTCGATTGCGACGTAAAGGGAAAGGCACAAGCTACGGCAAGGCCGATAATACCAATGCGCAGTCAAGGGACGGAGCGAGTCGTAGTAGTGCTGAAACCGCTGTAATGGCGGTGGAGCGAAGGGGTCGCGTCATCAAGTCATGGTCACAGGTGAACCGCGCAAGCGGGAGGAGCCTGCGGGCATGACAAAGTCGTACGACATTCCGAAGCGGCTCATCTGGGATGCGTTCCAGAGAGTCAAGTCAAAGGGAGGAGCAGCGGGTGTAGATAACGAGTCGATTGAAGAGTTCGAGAATAGCCTTCGTGGAAACCTGTACAAAATTTGGAATCGCATGGCCTCGGGAAGTTACTTCCCACCTGCTGTTAAGGGCGTGAGTATTTCGAAGAAGTCTGGTGGCTCTCGATTGCTAGGGATTCCAACGGTTGCGGATCGTGTTGCGCAAACGGCGGCCAAAATGGTGCTTGAGCCTATGCTCGAGC
>JAAEPE010000245.1 GCA_024222395.1 Myxococcales bacterium | reverse complement strand
TATTGTATTGTACAATACAGGGGGTGGAGAACGAGGAAACGCAAAATTCGCTCTGGTGGTGGTTTGTTCGTCGTCCGGTGTAGGAGTCAAGGCCTTGCAAGGCCCTAGGGTGAAAAAAGACCTGATCAACCCCTTGCCCGTAACCGATTGATGTGAAACTTTAAGGACGGCCTTATACATCTCCAAGGGCCACGATCACAAAGTTTCAGGTTCTAGAACGGCCTGGAGCGTGAGATACATCATCTGGGCGAAATCCGGGATTGGCCAATGGGGATGAGACGTCCCAGGTCAACGGTCAGAATATCGCACTTTTTTTGACGGTGCAGAAAAACAAATATTTCTGTAGTACGGATATATGATACACGGTAAATAATAAATAAAAAAACCGTGTATCATATTCTATAACGCTCCGTCGAAACTTCACACGTCCATCGAATCATGTCCTCGTCCTGGCGCCCTGAAGAGGACGAGCGTCTTCTCGCGGCAGTCAAGCAACACGGCGACGACTGGACGGAGATTGCCTTGGCTGTCGCCGGCGGGAGGAGCCGGAAGGCGTGCCGTAACCGGCACAGACGACTGACAGTCGACGATGTGGAAGATGTGGAAGATGTGGAAGATGTTCCGAATCCTCTGGCTGTGTTGCAAACGCGACGTGACCCAGTCACAGAGGCACCCGGAGGCGTGCGGGTGTTCGACATGGAGTCGGGGCGCGAATTCGCGGAAGAGATGGATGCCATATCCCAGGATGTTCGACGGATGTTCGGCTCGGAGTCGGGAGGCAGTATCACGCCAGAGGGGCTGCATGCCATGGTCGAGGAGACCCTCGCACGGCTCTCTTCGCACGGTATCAGCGCCAGAATCGTTGACTCTGAAGACACGGACGCGCTTCTACAGGAGCAGGACGAGCTTCTTCTGCGAGAGGGGCGTCTTCTGCAAGAGGAGCTCGGCGTAAAGTTCATGGTCGGGCCTCCTCCGGAAGCAT
>JAAEPE010000244.1 GCA_024222395.1 Myxococcales bacterium | reverse complement strand
CTCACACCAACGCCGAGGATGGTGGCAAAAACGAGGGCACGGATCATTGCTGGAGGGCTGCCGCGTTGGTGGTCTTTGTGGGAGATTGGCGTCAAACGCGCGTGTGAGAGGATATCATAGATAAAAGGAGCGAGAGACGAGACCGGCACGGCCAATCGAGCCACGCGTGCGTCGCGGGGCGACGAGCCGAATCATGTCAGATCTATCGTCCAGACACGTCGACGGGCGTGGTGGGTGCAGCTCCGTAGCAAGGGCCGAAGAGGTGATCTTTATGTACATACCTGATTTGAAGTGATCGAATTTATGTTTCACGTGTGCCCTCCTGGAATTCCCTCATGGCTCCCCGTTAGCCCGAAGCGGCCTCTGTGGCGCGTCCCGCGGTTTTCCCGGGTTCGGTACGGCATATATATGATGTTGATATGACATTACATCGATCATTGGTCGTCAGGTCGGGTGACCAGTGCACCGCGGTCGAGAACCCTGTGCCTGAGGCTTCCCTTGGT
>JAAEPE010000243.1 GCA_024222395.1 Myxococcales bacterium | reverse complement strand
TCTTGGATGAACCAGGTCGAGATCTGGTTCAGTATTTTGGCTAGGCGTGTGCTCAAGCGCGGCAGTTTTACGTCACTTGATGATCTCAAGAGCAAGCTAGACAGCTTCATAAACTATTTCAACGCCACCCTGGCGAAACCACTTTCCTGGACCTACACCGGAAAGCCTCTGAAAGCATGAAAGATAACGATCACCACTTATGCCGAGGACATCTAGTGTGACGCCAGATTAGTTGTTGTCTGACGCAGTCATAACAACGGGGAGCTACAAGAGACCGTAGCTCCGTGCACCCGCATCGTTCTACTTTGTAGAACGATGTGGATTATCCAGCTTAAACCCGGCTTCCCCGTCCTCGGTCACGAAGTCGATGCTGAGCCCGTCGGCACGCCTCGCAGAAGCTCTGTCGAAGCAGAAGGGTACGCCTGCTGCCGTGACCTGAAAGAGATCCGCCTCAACGGGGCCGACAGACATATCGTGTCGGAAGCTCAGATCCACCTGAATGTGAACGGCATCGCCCGGATCGCTGTCAGCCAGGGCTGCCTTGAGTTCTGTTGCTGCGGCCTCGCTGCAACAAATCGACGGAGCACTAACAGGATCTTGCTCGACACCAAGTTGCTTGTGCAGGTCGCCGTTGACGTTCATCTGCTTGATGATGTCGCAGCCACCGACAAACTCTCCATCGATGTAGAGCTGCGGGATGGTGGGCCATTCCGCGTAGTCCTTCACGCCTTGGCGGATGCCTTGATCCTCTAGAACGTTGACGGTTTCAAAATCGCCGACAATGTCGCCGAGAATTTGCACGACCGTGGAGGAGAAACCGCATTGAGGGAAGTTCTTGTTGCCCTTCATGAAGAGCACAACTTTGCTCCCTTTGACGATGTCTTCGATTTGCTTCAATGTTTCGGGGCTGCTAGGCATGATTCTGGTATCACCCTATAGCGTGCTGAGCGAAATCTGCAACCTCACACAGGCTAAGCTCTAGGTTGGCCCGTTCTGAAGACATCTCCATGCGTACTGTGGCGAGTCTCTCCCATGTAAATTCCGAGCATTGGGACGGGCTCTCCCACGGAGACGCACCCTTTCAGCGCCATGGATTTCTCATGGCTCTCGAGGAGTCTGGTTCAGTGGGGCCAGAGAGTGGCTGGCACCCGATCTACCTCTTGGTATCACGTGATGAAGAACTCATCGGTGGGGCAGCGGCGTACATCAAGACCGATAGCTACGGTGAGTACATCTTTGACTGGGGGTGGGCGCGAGCAGCTTCCCAGTTTGGACAGGACTACTATCCGAAGCTCGTCATCGCCGCTCCCTTCACGCCTGCTACTGGGGCACGGCTGCTCTACAAGTACGAGGGCGATCGGACCTTGGTGTACGAGGTTCTTGCCGCCGGCATTGCCGAGCTAGTGAAACGCTACGAGCTTTCCTCGGCCCACCTGCTCTTTTGTACAGACGAGGAAGCTGAGGCGATGGCGGCTCATGGTTTCTCGCGCCGGGCCAGCTATCAGTTCCACTGGCGCAATCGCGCCTACAAGAGCTTTGACGAATTCCTCGGCCAATTGAAGTCGCGCAAGCGCAAGCAAATTCGCAAAGAGCGCAGGCGCGCCCAGGAAGCCATCGACAACCTGGAGTTCGTTTCTGCACGAGATTTGCGAGATGAAGATCTTGATGCACTCGACAGCTTCTATCGCAAGACTGTGGGGGAGCACGGCGGCTTTGACTACCTGCGCCCGGGCTTCTTCCAGGCCGCCGCCGAGCGCATGCCAGACTCAATGCTCTTTGCCAGGGTCACGATGGCCTCCAAGGTGGTCGCAGGCGCTGTCTTCTTCGAAGGCGAGAACAGTCTCTTTGGGCGCTACTGGGGCAGCGAAGCCGAATGCGAGTTCTTGCACTTCGAGGTCGCCTATTATGCGGCTATTGAGCGCTGTATCGACCGCGGTATCGCGCTATTTGAAGCGGGCGCCCAAGGACAGCAGAAGCTCATGCGCGGCTTCGAACCTGCACCCACTCATAGCCTGCACCTGTTTGCCGACCCTATTCTTAGTCGGGCAATCGAGGGGTTCCTTGTGCAAGAAGAGCAGGGCGTAGCCCACCAGATGGCTGAGCTCGCGAGAACTGGCCCCTACCGCTGCGATGAGGGTTGAGCGTTGGCCAGAGCAACGGCCATCAGAGTGGGAAGAGAGACCCCCGAGTCGGCGTTGTCGATAATAATTCCTCCGAGGGTTGCGAGCACGCGCCCCAAGAGAACAAAGTGTCGCGGAGTCTTGAGGCCGGGAATGGACACGCTCATTTCTATCAGTGCTCGAGTGGCAGCCTTGGGATCTCTTGCCCACTCCATGAGCGCGCCCTCTTTCTGCAGAGGTGCAATCATCGCCACGACCATCTCTTCGAGTGCGGCCGGGTCATTGCCTTCTTGAGCAAAACCCAGGTTGTCGAGGGCCAGGCGAACCTCTGCTTGGTCACCACAGAAGACACCCCTCAGCATGCTGGCATAGGCAAGGCGGACCTCATCCGAGAGCCTCTCAACACAGCCGAAGTCGAGCAGGACCAGGTTGAAACCGTCGGGGGCGGCCTGGTCCCTATGTACCAAGATGTTTCCTGAATGCGGATCGGCGTGGAAGTAACCAAATCCGAAGATCTGCTGGGCAAAGCACTGGACGAGACGAGTGAGGATTAGTCGTCGCTCATCGGTGGTGGCGTCTTCTAGTGCCTGGTCAAGAGGCACACCGGGCATCCATTCCATGGTGAGTACCCGAGCGCTGCTGTATGCCCCCATGATGCGGGGGATCCGGACTCCCGATGTGGACCTAAGAAGAATTCGTAGATTCTCGCAGTGCTCGGCTTCACGCGCATAGTCGAGCTCCGCGTGCACGGAGTTGGCGATTTGATCAAGAGTCGTGCGAATGTCGAACGGCAGGCTACCGGTTGGAAGGGCTGCGACGATCGCACGTAGGATGGCGATATCTGCCGATACTTGCATCTCTGCCTCGGGGATCTGAACTTTGAGAGCGTACTTCTCACCACCAAGCCCTGTTGCGTGGTGCACCTGTGCAAGGGATGCTGCGGCTACGGCTTCGGTCTCAATGTCGGCGAAATACGAATCGGTAGGCCCTTCGAACTCTGCCTCGAGCTGCGCTCTGATGTCCTCATAGGGCAGTGCCGGTACGCGGTCTCGCAGTGCAGAGAGTTCGCGAATGTAGGCTGCCGGCAGCAGATCTGGGCGCATTGAGAGGAATTGCCCAAGTTTGAGAAAGGCGCCGCGCTGCTGTTCGCAGAGCTGTCGAACTGATTGAGCACAGCTCTGATGTAGTGCTTTCATGCGCGCGTCCGCACCGAGGCCACAAGCTTGCTGACGCCCCTCTTCGAGGCGGTAGCGCAGTGCAATCGCCAATAGCTGCGCTGAGATGCGCAGTGCCCTGGGGCTTGCCTGGACACCCATGCGGGTGAGCGCGAACTTGTGGCTGACACTATCGGCAAGTACTCGGCTCTCGCTTGCGATAGCAAGCGAGTCTCGTTGCACATCAGTGGCGAGGGTGTCGATGTGACCACGAATGTGGCCGACCATCTGGATCGACTGATCGATGGCCTTGGCGATGCGAGCCGTCGCGTGGCGCAGATTTGATTGGGATGTCATGGGGATTCCTCTGAAGAAATGTTCTCGGTCTCGATGCAATCGATACATCGAAATACCGGGGGCGCCTGGGCGGAGAAGACGGCGACTTTGGCGGTGCTACCTTTGGCAAGCACCGCGTTGCACTCTTGGCAGAGAGCATTGAGGTGGAGCTGCAGATCCTGCCAACCGAGTAATTGCGGGGGGCCTGCAGCTGGCGGCGCGCGAGTATCCGCTGGCTTGTCCTTGCTCGCAGCTCTCGCTATTGAACCTGAGTCGGCGACCAAGTCTTCGACCATCTCCACGGTGTTGAGAAGGATGTTTCGGACTAGGTTCGAGACGGAGACTCCCAGGCCTGCTGCTTTCTCTCGAAGCTCCTCATCCAGTGCTTCCGACACCCTGGTGTGTAGAACCCGCTGTTTCTTACTGTCTTTCTTTATCTGTGTCACTTTGTGATACACGTATATCACTTTGTGATATACGTGCAACACGCAAATGACCCCGGGCCTGCCGGTGGCCTCCAGTGAATGTTTGCTACGTGCCCCCTACCAACGGGTGCAGTTCCTGAAAGTGGGGGGCTATGCCGCAGGGCCTGTTCATTTCAAACACCTGAAATCGTTACGAAGAAGCAGTTGACCTCTGCCTGATAGTTGCCTAGCAGTGACGCCTGTGATCAGACATAGCTATGGCAACGCAAACTCCGCGAAACGCGTTTTGGAATTACTCTGAAGACCTAGAAGATCCTAGAGATCAGGGGCGGAATTCCACCTATTCGTTTGAGAGTGTTGTCGTTCTCGCGGTCATGGGAATTTGCTGCGAGTACAATAGTCTTGCGAAGATCGCTTTGTTCCTGACACTTCAGTGGAAGTGGTTTGCACCGTACTTCCCCGACCACGATGGTCCTCCGTCGCGAAGTACCTTTC
>JAAEPE010000242.1 GCA_024222395.1 Myxococcales bacterium | reverse complement strand
TCTTGGATGAACCAGGTCGAGATCTGGTTCAGTATTTTGGCTAGGCGTGTGCTCAAGCGCGGCAGTTTTACGTCACTTGATGATCTCAAGAGCAAGCTAGACAGCTTCATAAACTATTTCAACGCCACCCTGGCGAAACCATTTTCCTGGACCTACACCGGAAAGCCTCTGAAAGCATGAAAAATGGCGATCACCACTTATGCCGAGGGCATCTAGGCAATCGGGACCCGAGATACCCTTTGAATTCACTGCTCTAAGAAGAGCCTCATAGGGTGTCTCGGGGACCAAGAGCAGGTTTCTTGCGTAGCTTCAAGTCGGGGACGCTACACGGCTGGTGGCGTAGGCTTGAATCGCCATGGGTCGGTCATTTTTTGTGGACTGTGGACCTGGTTAGGGTAGCCGCCTAGGACCGCACGTTAGTGGGATTGGTCTATTCGGGGCGACAGGTTGCGCTGCTTCGCTCCGGTGTCGGGGACGCCGCGCCTTCGCGCTTGCGAAGCATATCCACCATCGCTTTGTCGCTCTCGCACTGGCGAAGAGGCTAGCAACGTCGAGCGTGGCGTACCAGGCGCTGCGTCGGATTGACCTTACCGACGCGCGTACCCATGATCGTAAAGCACTCAAACTCGATCGTTGGCTGAACAACCAGCTGTTGCTGCTAGATCGCGTTGATGTCGATGGTGTGCGGGTGTGACAACGCCGAAGCAATGGGAGTTTGGGGGGAGCTGAACGAAGAATGGCTTCGCGGGCATGTTGAATTGCCCCATGGAGCCCCATCGCAAGATGTATATCTCTCGGTATTCGCATCGCTCGATCCGAGCACGTTCTCCAACGTCTTTCGGGCATGGAGCCAATGGCTGATGGTCCGTCTTGGCAAAGACGCGTCACACATCGCGATTGACGGTAAAACAAGTCGTCGAACTCGCGACCTAAGCAATGATATTCCTGCACTGCACACCGTAAGTGCGTGGACCAGTGATGCTGGACTTGTCCTGGCACAATGCAAGACCGATGCAAAATCGAATGAGATAACCGCGATTCCCGAGTTACTGCGGGTTCTTGATTTGAGTAAGGCTACCATCACGATTGACGCGATGGGATGTCAACGAGATATCGCTCAAACCATTGTCGAAGGCGGTGGCGGCTACTTACTCGCAGTAAAAGAGAATCAGCCAACACTTTACCAAGAAATTATCGAGACCTTTTCCGAAGCCACCGACGACCGGATACGGACCGTGGATGAAGAGCCTCGCCCCTCGTTGGAAGAGGTAACTTCTATAGAGAAGGGACACGGACGTATCGAGACTCGCACCATTCGGTTGTGTCGAAATCTTGCATGGGTGCTCTCAGCTGACAGATGGGACTCGTTATCTTGTATCGTCGAAGTAAAACGAGAACGTTTGCAGATTGTGTCTGGAACGACATCTTGCGAAACGGCCTACTACATCGCAAGTGTGTAGATGGCCAAGACTTTCCGACGAATTCCGGCCACGAAGTCGACATCTCGCCAGCTGCGCCTAGCGCCTCACTTTGGCCTTCTTCGCCGGTTTGCGCTTAGGCTTTGCTCGTGGCTTGGACGTCGGCTTAGCTGCAAACTCGCGTGCCTCCTTCTCCCTCCACGAGTCGG
>JAAEPE010000241.1 GCA_024222395.1 Myxococcales bacterium | reverse complement strand
TGCTGCCATCGCGACAATCGAGCCATCAACAAACAGACGCCGCGGCAGAGGCCACCACCTCGCCTCGCTGCGCACCTTCACGCTTGGATGCTATGAGTTCGATCGTTTACGCTGTGCAACCGCAACACAGTAGTGCTAGCCTCTAATACCTCACTACAGCCTCGAAGACGGCACAACGTTTGGAATGCTCAGACGAGGTTGTTTCGCCCGGATACTGGAGGTACGGGATCGCAACTCTGGCAGGGTTGGGGTGCGGTACTCAGAGTTGGGCAGCATTGGCCATGAACGCACTTGCACTCCGAAGCACAGAGGGCGTCATGCGCAACAACACTCTCTTTGACACCTGTTCGTGGCGAATTCGCTAGTCCGGTCGCGATTGGCAACTCAAAGAGTTCCCTGCAGTGCTTTATGCCTCAAATCCGTATGACCACAGCAAGCCTTGCTAAGTTGCTCAAGGGGTATGACCGATTGGTACGACGAGTCGCGCACATGTGGATGCACTACGGGCTTAATCCTCTGCAGTAGCTCGGCTTCATGTCGCGCATCGCTCTCGACATGATACTACTAGGAATAATGAGACTCCCTATCCTCGCTGCCCTCACTCTTACTTTTTTCGCTTGCCCAGGTGGAGGCTCCGAAGACGGAGATGTTGTCACTGCTGGTCTCGAAACTCCGAATGGAGTTGAGAGGATGGGAGATGCAGAAGAGCTTTCCGTGTTTCCATATTTCCGCGGCGGGCATGTCGCCTATCTCTGGATTGGAGATGATGTCTCCGAAGACTGTCTCATCATTAGTACCACCAATATGTGCATGGCGAATCTCCTCGTAGAGTTCGATGACGAGGTGATTTTGGAACGGGAAATATGGATAGGACACATCGAGGCTCCGCTTGACGGTTGGATTCGGCGAATCGAGGTCCCACTCGACTTCTCCCAGGTTGGCTTTCCAAGCCAGGCACCTCTTGGTGAAGTTGTCGACGTGGAGTTCTCACTCAACGTCAACGGACTCTACACAAGGACTACCTCTGCACCTCTTAGGCTGGTTGAAGGCGTCGTGAACCCAGAGAGTCGATAGCTCTCGCCACCCGTGAGAGCTCAGACGTGGCCGCTGCCCAAGTGTGCCGCTACAGCATATCGCGAAAGCAGGGGCGAGTAGGCATCGGCATGGCGTTGGTTGGCGCATAATGGCACCATGGGCTCATGCTCCTGCCGAGCCCGCCTACGTTGATGAGTTTGTGGCCAACGTATTTCCCTCTGCCGCGGCCGCGTACCGGTGCGAGGATATTCGGAAGGGCAGCGCAACGGCCCGTTGGGCCTACGACCCAACTCGCCTGCGCCCTGGAGAGTTCATTTCAGGCCCCACGCAGTTCGCCACCGCCGATCTGGCGCTGTGGTATTTGAGCTTTACCATCTTGGGGTTGGCACCGATGGCGGTGACCACCGACGTCCAGATCAACTTCCTGCGGCCAGCGTCAGGAGGCGATCTGTTGGCCAGGGCTGAGCTCTTGCGAGCGGGCAAGACACGGATTAGTGGGCGCGTGATGCTGTGGATTGACGGGGCGGAGGATCGACCGGTGGCTCACGCAACCGGCAGCTACGCCTTGCTCAAGAGATCGGTGTAGCGCGCAAACAGCTGATTTTACCTGCCAATTGTCGTTTGCCGAGGCGTTGGGGGCGCCGCCGGCTGCTCGCCGCTTCCTCGATGTCGGACCAATTGGTCCAAACCCAAAGAAGAAACGTGACGAGCGGGCCCAGGCAGCATCTCAAGGGGGAAGGCACGGTGACCGGGCTTTAGTTCGCCGCCTCCCCGCCGCCCCCATCCCCCCACACGAACGACGAGGTACTGCCGCTATGAACAACGCACAACGACTTCTCTCCACAGCCGCCGCCGCGACCCTCAGCCTGGCCTTCGCGGGCACAGCCAACGCCGAATTGCCCGATAAAGAGACTGACCGCGCCGGTTGGATCAAGGGCTCGATGGAAGGCACTCAGGCCAAGTTCTGCGGTCCTCTCACTCCCAAGAAAATCAGTGGCGGTAGCGACCCCGACTTCGTCACCAAGCAAGTGCAAAAGCAGTGGTCCGATGGTGAGGTACTCGGTGCGGAGCTAGACCGGGCGCTCTTCCTTGCCAACGCACTTTGCAAGTTCCCCGGCAACCCGGACTTGCAGGCTAGTCTCACGCCGTTGTGGAAGTCTTGGACCAAGGCTTACGGCTTTACGTCATCCGATTGGAAGGACTTCTCTGTCGCCCTTACCCCCGCGGCAAAGGTCGCGGTAGCCGCGAACGAGCTCCCGCAGATACTCGACTTGCCGATGTTACGGGGCCAGAGCAGCTCGCTGTTGCCAAGAAATTGCTGGTTACCTCATACGGCATGGACTTCATGTCGTACGCAGAGATGCTCGATAGCACCCCGTCGGCCTCCGATCAGAAAAAGTCGGAGCCAAAGATCGCATCGAGGCGAAGATGCGCTTTGTACGAGCGCAGGCCGGTGTGAAAAAGTTTGCCGCCAAGATGGCCAAAGAGGCCGACATGGACGACGGCGTCGTGCAAGTGGTAGACACGATTCCCGCAGCCGCTCAGAAGCAGTGGGCCGCCGAGAGCGGTGAGTTCAAGTCGTTGCTCAGCTGGAGTTACAAAGTGCTCGACGACTCTCGCACCAATAGCAAGAAGGCGATGAACGGCTGCGAAGAGACGCTGCGCACGCACTTGGGCACGTACCTCAAGGCCAAAGCCCCGCGCACCGGCGAAGATATGAAGAACGCCTTCCGCGACAATATCGGCAGCCAACTCGGAAACGCCGCCGCTCGCTGCTTCGTGCGCAACAAGGCCGCTCAAAGCTACTGGGGCAACGCGTCGTCAGGGTTCGCCGAGTACTGGGGCCCGCGCACCATGACCTGGCACGGCCTTGTCTCCGAGAAGATCGAATTTGACAAGAATCGCGGCCGTGACCCTCTTGGACTGCCAAAGCCCGTCGTGCTGTATGGCAACAGCTCCTCTGCGGGCTCTGCGGGAACCATCACCAAACTCAAGAAGAATGGCGACTCCGTCGAGATCACCTTCAAGAAAGAAACTTGGAAAGAGACGGTCTGCAAGAAGTGGAAGGAGACCAATCGCATTGACGGCATCGATCCCAAGAGCGGCAAGCTCATCTACCGCTCGAAGTGTGTGAAGACGGGCACCGAGAAGCGCACAAGCCAGCCGGCCCCAGTGACCGTAGCCAACGAGTACGCTGCCGGCCTCAAGAAGGGCACCGTGGCCAGCTTCTCTCGCAACTCGGATGGCGCCGGCTACCCAACAGCCATCTACGCTAGCAAGAAGCGCAAGAAGATTGTCGGAGCCTTTGGCGTCCTCTACTAACTCGAACGATTTGTAACGACCACCTTCTGGGGAACCACCGCGGTTCCCCAGTTGCGTTTTAGGAGAGCGCTTTGGGGGCGGCTAGGTATTGCAGAAGGTCTCGCGGACCTTCTCCTCCTCGCGAGGTGGACGCTCGTACTGGGCGTTCTCGGGCTGCTCTCCGTACGGATTTGACAGTACGGAGACAAGCTGATGGAAACTCTGAAAGTCGCCGCCTAGCCTCTTGCTCTGCCCTTTTTTGGAAGCAAGCCTTTATCGGGGGCTCGGCTTTCAACAGCTACAATAACGACAAGGGTTTCCTCACAGACTTGCGAAAGAGCAGCTACCAAAGTATTGACGGATTCCAAGCTACTTTCTCGACGAAAATCACCTGGGCTCACCGGGGACGGGCAAAGAAATCATCCTAGCATTGGAGAAATAGTCGATTTTGGCGCTGGGAACTTCGTTGCGTAGCATGTGACAAATTGCTATGCCTTCTGCGTCCAAATCGGCTACTTCCCTCGCATCTTTGAATTGGGAAAAGTGGCACTGTTCATATCTTGCGAGCCACAGTGTGATTCGGTTTCTCAGGGCAAGGGAAAGCCCTAGCGCTTCATACTCGACATAGCCACCCTCAACTGCGTCTCGAATACCTGTCCCCGAAAGCTGTCCATCTACAATTAGGTAACGCTTCATTTCTTGACTGGCCCAGAAAATCGATGATCGATCACACCATCACTTCGGACGCCTATTTCAAAGACTCCGTTCTCACCATTCATAGTACCGGTTTCTTGAAATATCTTGTAGCCGTTTGACTTGGGAATTGGCTTTGTAGAGAGAATCGCATCATCAAAGCTATATGGGAAATTGTGGCTTACAGGACCTTCCAAGCCCCGCTGTCGCACCCGTGGCGCATATTGCTTGCTCCCAGCCTTCGCTCCCTTGCTTAGCAGTTTCGGCAGGCTCGCAGCCAGTGCGGCCACCCCAGCGACGAGTCCGGCAAAGCCTCCGGCGTTGTAGGCATCCGAGCAGATGTCAATGCCTCCGTTGAGGTCGAACTTTTCGCGAATTTGTGCAGAGATGGGGTTGTCGACGATGCCGGTGGCAAAGTCTCCGGTTCGGTACATCATGACGTTCCAGTTGCCGAGGGAGGCTTGGTACATCATGTCGGCTGAGAAGTTTACCGATGCGTGATATCTGCCAGGGTAGTGCACTATTGTTTCTGTAAATTGGCCTCGGCGTGAGCCGCAGGCCATGGTTCACCCTCTTTTTCACTACAAACGAAAGGATGACAGAAACCATGACCCACGAATTTGAACGTAACGGATTACAGGAAGTATTGGAAATTATTGGCCGCGAAGGATTTGGCGGTATGCAATCTGCGATGACTGCACTGCTCAACGAGGCGATG
>JAAEPE010000240.1 GCA_024222395.1 Myxococcales bacterium | reverse complement strand
GCCGTGTCGGAAGTTTCCAGTGAGACGGGGGATGCACAGCAAGCCGCGCTCCTCGACGAATTGCGCCAAAGACGTCGGTAGCGGGAACCCAATTTGCTCATAGACGCCACGGTACGAGTCGAAATCGACCAGTGCCTAGCTAGGCCCACGGTATCGCTCGCCAAAGCCACGCTTGGGTCTTGATCGAGCGAGTGCCTTTGGGGGCGCTAGCAGCGTACTGAGAAGGAAGGCCTCTCGTGCGGACGCTCGTTTTCCGCCGTAGCCTCTTCTGGGCCGGTGGGCCGGTGCTGGCCCTCGCTCCGCCCATTCCGCTTCCCCGACCAGAGCGACTCGACAGTGGCGCAAGATCTGTTTCTCTTTGCCAGGGCTATCGCGCCAGGCGAGGATCGCTCCGGCGATGACTCGGTGGGCGTTCTTGCTAGTGGGAACTCTGTCTGCCAGGAAGGCTAGTTTGGCACGTTCGGTTTCAGCCGCCGCCGCCGGTCCGAAGTCGAGCCCTGGGATGGACTGCAGTGGGAAGTCCGCGAAGGCTTCGAGTTGCGTGTGGTAGAGCTTCTTCACGAGCTCTTGGGAAAGTTCCTGCACGGGCTCTGCGGGGATCTGCAGTGACTCCCCGTAGACGGTCATGTACCGATAGTCCTCGACGTCTGCGTTGCGTTGCTCCCATTCGGCGCGAATGTCCCGGCCATGCTCCGGGTGGCCCATCAGCTCGAGCAGTTGCACACAGTTGAGCAGGCGAAGATGTCGAGGCGGATGCGTCGAAAACTGCCCGTCTTGCACCGGTACTGCGCTGATCTCGTGCAGGGACCCTGAAAAGAGCTCAACCATGGTCCAGCCGTAGGCCGGGCCCATCATCATGGTGGCAACGGCATCGCAGAACATCTCCTCGAGCCAGCTGCCGAAGACTCGTGATAGTTCGCTGTAGGCCAACCCCTCCTCGGTGAGTGAAATGAACTGGCTGCCTTCCGATTCGCTGCAGAGGTCAAGCTGCCATCGAAGCTGCGAATCGACATGGTGGGTCGCGGCCAGGAAGTCGTGGGCAATCTCGTGGGCGAGAGCCGGCCACCAGGCCAGGCGTTGGAAGAAATCGGGCGGCAGAAATATGGGTGCGACGCCGGTTGGGACAAAGGCCGTCCACGTCGCCATGTCAAACTTGGTGAGCTGAACCATGGGCGTGGTGCTCGTCAGGGCGACCTGGTTCGTTCGTGCGAATTCGGTGAGCGGTTCATAGCAAGCAGCCGCGAGCGCGTCCGCGTCGCCCAGATCGTGGCGCAGCTCGGTGGTGGTGCGTTGGTGGGCTAGGATGGAGATCTCACCGAGGATCACTTCAAGCTCATCCAGGGCTGAGGTCACGCCCAAATCAAAGAGCTCTGCTTCTCCTTCGATTCTGCTTGCCCAGGCGGAACTACGAGGAATGACGAAGTCGTCAAGGACCCCCTTGAGAGTATGGTTGGCACGATCCCACTCGATGCTGTTTCGAAGTGACCGGGCTCTTGTGTCGACTTCTTGGAGACGACGCCGGATCTCATCTACGTCCAGTTCGTCGTGCTCGTCCAGGTAATCGCCGTCATCGAGGTAATCGTCGGTAGCAGCGTCGCCAAATTGGACTGGCACAGGTTTCTTGTCGTCAAACTCCAGACCAAACGCGAGAGTGAGTCCGAGCTTGATCAGGCCGATAGCCAGCCTGAAGAGAATCCTCAACAGGACGATGAGCAGGCGGACAAGGACCTCCACAGCAGACCTCACTTTCGGGGGGGGCGACCCGAACTGGTTCCTGTTTGAGAGGGCGTGGCCTTCGGCAGAGGTGAGGATGCGCGCGTGGTCATCGCCCCACCGATCACCAGTTTGCGGAGGAGCTCACGGCGCGAGGAGGAACGAAGCAGCTGGGCTAGCGCCGCATCCGGTCGGACAGCCAATCCTATGCGGCTCCAGAACCATCAGGGGTTGGTTCACCGAGGGACTTGCGCATGTCGGTGTCAGCCACGACGTTCTTCATGTTGAAGTAGTCCATGACACCCAGATTGCCAGCGAGCAGTGCACCAGCCATCGCTCTGGGAACTTCCGCTTCTGCCTCAACGAGCTTGGAGCGCATGTCGGCGATCTTGGCGTGGTTCTCTTGCTCGACGGCCACAGCGAGTGCGCGACGTGCCTCAGCCTTTGCTTGCGCCACTTGCTTGTCTGCCTCTGCCTGTTCAGTTTGCAGCTTGGCACCGATGTTTTGGCCGACATCTACATCGGCGATGTCAACGGACAGAATTTCGAAGGCTGTGCCGGCATCCAGACCCCTTGAGAGCACAGATTTTGAGATCATGTCTGGATTCTCCAGAACCGCTGCGTAGTTTTCGGCGGAGCCAATGGTCGAGACAACACCTTCACCGACGCGTGCTAGCACGGTTTGTTCGCCAGCACCGCCAACCAGACGATCGAGGTTGGCACGTACCGTGACTCGGGCAATCGCAAGCAGCTGAATTCCATCTTTCGCCACCGCTGACATCTTGGGCGTTTCGATGACCCGGGGGTTCACAGACATCTGAACTGCTTCAAAGACGTTGCGGCCTGCGAGATCGATCGCTGCGGCGCGCTGGAAGTTGAGATCCATGGCCGCCTTGTCTGCCGATATCAGCGCGCTCACCACACTGTTTACGTTGCCGTTAGCTAGGAAGTGCGACTCGAGCTCGTTGATGTTGAGGTCGAGGCCAGCTTTGACGGCGGCGATGCGCGCGTTGACGATGACGTCGGGTGGAACCCGGCGAAGCTTCATGGCCACCATCGTCATCATGCCTACGCCGGCAGAGGCCGCCTTGGCAGCAATCCAGAGTTTGAGTGGCACAAGCCACATCAGAGTGATCAGTACAACGAGGGCGACCCCACCACCTATGATGGCACCAGCATTTCCGAGCGAACCTTCCACAACTTCCTCCTGCCTCTGGGCTAGTCGATGGTTTGTACAACCACGCGATTGCCTTCGACCTGAGCGACTCTCACCCGTGTGTTTGGAGCTATATACTCGCTGTCCGAGATCACGTCAATCAGTGAATCGTTGATTTGCGCGACCCCTGCAGGGCGCAAGGCTGTTGTGGTAATGCCAGCGCGACCTTCCAGGGCGAGAAGCGAAGAATCGGCACCCGTGCCATGGACCTTGGCCGTAAGCACCATCGATTTGGCCGCCCGCGTTTTGGGCAACAGCCAGAACGCAAGAATCGTTGCGGACAGACCACCCCCTATCGCGAGCATGGCTTCCGTCTCGGGTAGGCGCATGTGCGCCACGACACCAGCGGATAACGTAAGTGCCACTCCAAGTGCACCAATGAAACCAACGCCGGGCAGGACGAGTACTTCGATGACAACGAGTGCAAGGCCGAGTACTAGGAGTAGTGCGACTATCAGAATGTAGGTCATGGATGTTCTTCCGTGGTTCTTGGAGCGTCGTCGGAGTCACATTGCCCCGGCACCACGCGGACCACCAGTGAAAAGCCTTTGTGTCGCAAGACTTTGACTTGTTGACCGGGCTCGATGAAGCCGCCTTCGGCCAAGGCATCGTAGTGCTTGTTTCCAATGACAATCCTGCCAGAGGGGCGCAGGGGGCTTTGTGTCTGGCCGCAGGCACCCACTAGCTTATGCAGACCTTCGCTGTGACTCCGGCCATGGAGACGGGCTTCCAGCCCTAGTGCCTTGCCGAGCGTGGTCCTGGGAAGAAGCCGTGCCGCGACTATTCCCACGCCTACCGTGGCCAAAAGCGATCCGGAGACGCGCGCCACCGCAGAAGAGATCAAGCCCAGCTCCCACTGCACGTTGAACGGGACTGCGTCAGCGCTCACGAGGCCAAGGCCAAGGGAGACGAGCACCAGGACAAGACCGGCGGCACCAAGAACCAGTTGGCCGGGCATCAACACTTCAGCCAAAATGAGACCTGTGCCGGCGACGAAGATCAGAATTTCTTCTAGGCCTGCGAGGTGCACAGCATAGTGGCCAAAGAAGAACAGACCGAGGCAGAGACCACCGATACTCAGCGGCACCGGTGAGCCTCCAGTGTACAAGCCAATCATGAGAGCGAGCATTCCAATGCTCATCAACAAACTCGATATGGCCGATCCTGAGAGCCAGCCGCCAAGACGCTCCGCCCAGCTCCAGTGAAGGGTCTCGAGACTGTGACCATTCTGCCCCGCATCAGTGCCGTAGCCGAGAGTGCTCATAAGGTCGGTGAGATCGTCTGCCCCAAAGCTGGCGATTCCCCACTGCAGAGCCTGTCGACCATCCAGCGTGAGGAGCTTACCTTCGCCGATCAGCCCTGCAACGTTCTGGTCCGCATCAACCATAGCCTCTGCGATGTCACCTCGCCGTCCGCGGGCTTCTGCCGTGCTGCGAATCTCAGCGCGCATGTAGGAGACCACCTTTTCTTCGACAGGTTCCATTTCCCCCCCCTCGGCGATTTGCACGGGGGTTGCGGCTCCAATGCTCGAACCGGGTGCAACGACGATGATGTCGGTGGCTAGGGCGATAAGGGCACCGGCGGAGATTGCGCGCGGATGTACGAAGGCTATCGTTCGACTGCCTTTGGACTCGAGGCCGAGTAGAGCGTCCCGGATCATGACGGCAGCGTCGATTCGCCCCCCGAATGTGTTGATGTCGAGAATGAGGTGGTCACCAGCCCTGAGATGTCGGATCGCTCGCTTGATGTACGAGGCCATACCGAGGCTGACTTCACCCTTGATCTCGACGACGACAAAGTGAGCTTGGTCGTCAAATGAAAAGGGAAAGTCGCACACGGCGGCTTGGTCACAGTAGAGGGGGCCAGGCACCAAGGCTTCGTCGGCCGGAGCCTCGGATTGAGCAACGCCCAAGCTAGATGCATACGAGCTCTGGGATACGAGCAGGACCAGGGTTGCAAGAAGAAGGTATAGGGAGGGGCGCACTTCGGAAACAGTGTAGCAGGCTGGCGTCGTTTGCGAAGATGAAGCGTAAAGAGGAACAACCTCAGTTAGATACGGCTTGGCACCGTGTTCTATCTGTGTGGTTCGTCTCTCGCCGCCTACCGAATTCTGGGGCTACGACGAGTGCGTACCAACGTCTAACGCAAGTTGCTTGTCGTAGTGTTCTGAGTTCTGCGCG
>JAAEPE010000239.1 GCA_024222395.1 Myxococcales bacterium | reverse complement strand
GAGCCGAATCCTGGTGTGCAACGGTGAGATTGGCCCAATTTCTAGCGGCGTTGCCTCGACGTGCTTCGTTCTGCGCACCAGGGCCTTCTAGGCCCATGGAATGACTACGAAGCCGCTGTCACAGTCAGATCTACACCCATAGGATACGCACCTGAGTTGCCCGGCGATTGAGAAAGATGAAGAAGTCACCACTCGTCGCGTCCTTTCCGAAGCTTCCTTCGACCAGGGCACTGAGACCATTGAACGACTTCCGCAGGTCGGTGGGAGCATTGGCAAGATAGATGCGAGTATTCGCTCCCAGACTCAGCATGATGCAAGCACCTCAAGCACCATCGCAAGCGAACTTCGATCGAGCCCACCCGCCATCCTGATTTCGTGGCCACTGCGGGTCATCACCCAAAGCTCACTATCTTCAGTCGCTCCTGAGCGCCGAGAATCCGCAGTCCCTGCAGCCACCTGGACCTCCACAAGATCTGAAGGCTGTCCTGCGGAGCGGGTTTGATGAGGCTTGCGTTGCTCGTCTGGCAGCGCCGACCAGCGCTGCAAAGTCGCTGGGCTTATGCCCTCAGAGGCAGCAGACGCCCGGCCAGAGAGTCCGCTCGAGCGCCAGCGCCGCACCGCCTGTATTCGACTTGCGTCATCCCGGCCGTTTCTCTTGCGTCCCATCCAACCGCTCTACACCTTGTACGAGCACACCGCAGGAGGGCGGTTGGTAAGGGGTTCACGGCCCAACAATCAGTGCTGCCCGACCTTGTCCATTCGAATACCAATTGTAGTAGTACACGGTGGCCGCACTTGCGCGGAAGAACGCAATATCATCGGCAGAAGGGTCGCGTGTTCCTGCGACCTTCGATGCCATGCGATTGATCCCATCGTATGCAAAAGAGTTCTGATAGTCGGCGATGATGCCATCAGCAGGCACAGGTGCTAGTTTGAGCACAAGGTTCCCGTTCGCATGGCATTCGTATCTAGTTCGATTCCAACATCCCTGAAATTGGTTAGTGGTTTCATTTGCAGAATCTCAAGTGCCACGCGGTCACCGAAATTAGCGAGAAATGGGCCCTAAAGGGTCAAGTCACGCCGAGTTTCTCGTTCTCCACGAGGTGTACGCGCACCGTAGCATGCCGCGTTCATTCTAGCGGCATTCTCAGGTCTGCTCAATCAGAGTTTTGCTATCCGGCGCCGATGACATTCTCGCCTGGCTGCCACTGAAACGGCAGTTTGACATTCGGCAGCAGTTTCTCTACTCGGCCAATGAGTCGTTCAACGGGGTGTTTGGCGGCAGCACCACGCAAGTCTTCGGCGGTGGTGTGCAAGTAGATCTGGGTGCTGCTCAGGCACAAATGCCCGAGCAAATCACGAATCACGGTCAGCTTGGTCCCTGTCTTCACGAGGTGCGTTGTAGAGGTGTGGCGCAATCTGTGAGGTGAAACGCGCTTCTTGATTTTGGCCAGGCGGGCGAACTCTTGCGAACGAAAAGCTCCTGGCGGTCTATGTAGATGTCTTCAACATTGAGTCCGCAAAGCTCAGCCGTTCGAAGACCGCACCCATAGAGAGGCAGCACACTCAGCCTGTTTCGGCGCTCTACGGCAGTTTGGCGAGGGCAGCCATCGACCAACTGCACTGCCTCATCAAGAGTCAAGGAGCGGGCTTCCGCAGTCCGCGCCGGGCTCTTCATTCGAAACCCAGCAAGCACGTTGCGGTCCGTGCGACCGCTGCACCAGGCATAGTCCAGGAGCCCTCTAAGGTGGCTCAGCTCCTTGGCGAGCGCATGCTCAGAGCGACCAATATCGCGCTGCTCATGGAGCTACTTCAAGTAGTCGTCAAGAGTAGGCGCGTACAAAGCTGCGCCGGCGTTCGCGTTCTCGAGATAGAGGCCGAGCTTCTTCAGCGTGCAGCGAGCGTCGATGATCGTTCGCGCGTTCATGCGACGGACGTCGGCGAGGTAGCTCAAATAGCCTTCGACCCAAGGGGCAAGTTCGGTGCGCGCCATGATGCCATCCCTTCGTCGAATGCAAGAAAGCCATTGATGGGGTGTTTGGCGATTGCGGTTGCGCGCCCAGGGGCAGTGATGTCCACATAGCGCATCGTTGTTGCTACGCAGGCGTGCCCAAGGATCCGTTGCACCTCGGGCAACGAAGCACAGCTTTCGAGAAGGTCCGAGGCACAACTGTGCCGGAGTTGATGCAAGGTGACGTGCGGAATCTCAGCGACCTTGGCAAGACGCTTAACGAGATTGCTGATGCCTTGCGCACTGATCGGCTTGCCCCGTTGATTGAGAAGCAAGATCTCTTCATCGAGTCGTCCGTTCTTCTAGAGAAGCTTGTGACGATGCGGCAGGTACGCTTCGATGCAGCGCCGGATTGCGCCGCCCATAGGAAGCCGACGTTCCTTCCCTGACTTGTTGCGGCAATCCACACGCAGAAGGGCATTGTCACGATGCCAGTCGTCCAGGGTAAGCCGCAGCATCTCACCGCGACGAAGCCCCAGCCCGTAGAGGGTCGCGAGCACGCACAACGCTTGATAGCGCGCATGCTCGCTCTTTAGTTCCGTCGCTGCGCTCCAGAGTTTTTCTAGGTCACTCTTGAAGACGCGCCTCGGCAATCGGCTGCGAGGATCGAGCTTTGGGCCGCGCATTCAACGAAGAGGATTGCTCTCCACTCTCCTTCTCGCACGAGAAACTCGCCCATGCACCGCAGCTCCGACATCGCGCTGGCAACCGACGCCTTCGCGCGAAACGTCTTGCGAGATTGGATGTAGCCCGTGACGAGTTCAACGTCTATCGCCCCAACCGCGACTCGTGGCCGTTGCTTCTTGAGCCAAACACCAGAGCGCTCCAACTCGCACTGACGTTTCTCTATCGTCGAGTCAGCTAGACCGCGCACTCGGCACTCGTCGATGTAGCTATCCAATAGTCCATCCCATTTCCGGATAGCTCGTGTCCTTTCTTGGAACCCGATCACTGCCAATTCGGCAGTCAGGCCCCGTCTTGTCCTGGGATGGACCGGCATGACCAAAAGGCCAAGCACGGCGCTCGGAAGTACACCTTCCGGAGCAATATGACGCCTCATATCGCCTCATATGATGTCTTTGAGAGCGTTCGAAGGCTGAGAATTGAACTAGACGTCTGATGAGCAAGCAGCGATCGCATCGTCGAAAGAGGGCTGGGTTAGCTTCTAGCTACGCTGCCGGAGCCGCCCGACCACGAACCCACGCTTCACACGAAAATCCAGACTAGTTCTGAGTCTTCTCAGGCGCTGGCCGGTCTTCGACGATGGGCTGGGCGAGCACGTAAGGCTGCAAAATCACAAACTGAAAGCGCAGCTCCAGGTCCACACACCAGTCGGATAGCTGGGCGAGGCTGGGTTTGTAGAGATTCCCCCCTTCTATCAAGGCCGCGACGACTCTAGATTCATCACCCGCAATCGCCACAGCAGCATCGAGCATGTCCACCGTTTCCCTGACAATGAAGAGAGCATCGCGGCGGAGGTGTGGCAGGAGCTCGGCGGCAGATGTGGCCTGAATCTCCGATTGAATCTTCTCGCGCAGTTTGTCCCCGGACATGGCCCCTGGTGTATCACAAGCACACGAAACCGGCGCCTGCGCTACTCGTCAATAATCTCGGCCCGAATCGCAGGTAGTGAACTCTGGTCGAGCTGCCGTTCGCTGCGCTTTGGATTGGCAATCGCCTCCCCCATGGCCACTTCGCATAGCCTGAGCGCGATGGGATGGGCAGCCTTCACATCCGTCTTCTGTTCGGGCTCGCGCTCCATGTCGAATAGCCGTTGAGTGCGATCGGCTTGCAGGAGCATCTTGAAGTCACCAACGCGAATCGCCCGCTGCTTGGGTCGACCATAGAGCAGTGCACTATAGGGTGCCCGCCCGGAGCGCTCTTCATCGTGCACCAACGGCAGAAGACTCCCTCCCTGGGCGTTCGCCATCGCAGGCAAGCCCAGAGCATCGACGATTGTCGGCGCAATATCCAAATGCTCGACAACCTCGTCAAACGTCTTGGCAGGAAAGTAGCCGGGAAGATGCATGAGCAAAGGGGAGCGATAGAGCACGTCGCCAACGGTCCAGCCATGGCCCCACCGACCGTGCTCACCAAATTCTTCTCCGTGGTCGTTGAGAACGATGAAGGCGGTGTCACGGAGAGTCTCTGCAGCTTCGAGATCCTTCAGAAATGTACCAAGGTGCTCATCGTGGTACAGAACTTCGGCATCGTAGAGAGCTCTGAGCCACCTTGCATCGTCGGCGCCAAGCTTCAGAGTTCCCGCGTTTAGTGCATCTTCCTCACTCTGCTCAAAGGTAGGGCCAAGTTTGCCCTTGTACGGGCCACCGTAGAGCTTCTCTGCCGAGCCCTCTGGAACCGAGAAGGGAACGTGTGGGTCGATGGTTTGCACGTAGAGGAAGAAAGGCTTGTCCGCATCGCGCTTTGCGAGCCACGCCTTCGCCCGCGCAAAGGCGTGTTGGGCGTTGTCGGTCTTGGTGAAGACATCCCAGCCCTGGTTGAAGCCAAACTTGGGGCCGGCGGAGATGTTCGAGACCATCGCTGCAGTGGCAAAGCCCTGCTCCTTGAGGTGCTCGCTTAGGAAGACAAGGTCTTTGGAGCACCGGTCTTTGCGCCACCGGGCCAAGTGTGAATCGGGGTAGAGGCCAGTATCGATGGTGGCGATGGAAGGCTTGGTCCAGTTCTCATTGTTGTAGGCGTTCTTAAACGTCGTGCTCTTTGCGATGAGTCCTTCGTAGGCGTTGGCTCCGATGCCCTTGCCGACGACGGAGAAGGAGTCGGCGCGTTGGGTGTCGATGAGGAGCAAGATCACGTTCTTTGGACGAGCCGACAATTGCGCCTTTGGCGGAGCAACTTGCGTGAGTTCAGCCTTGGTCCAGGACACAGGTGCATTGGAGATGAGCCGCAGGCGCACTGGAGCGCCAGCAATGGCGGCAAGATCGATTTTGTGGCCCTGCCCTGCTTGCTCATCTAGCAGCACCAACGCCTCGTGCCCGTCCCGCTCTGCGACCACCTTGATCTGAGCTTGCCCTCGAGTCTCAACATCAAGCCGCGTGCCCTGCTCGGGTATCAGATGGAAGCTGTAGCTGCCCGCATCCGGTTGCCAGAGTGCGCCCTGCTTGATTCGCGGTTGAGCCGTCGGTTCGGCCCCGGAGGTCTCGGCAATCCAAACCCAATCGACCGAGATGCCCTTGCCACTGAATTGGATGCGATGTCGCCCCGCAGTGAGCATCTTGCCGAGGGAGAAGCGGTGCAGAGCGTACTCCCTGCCAAGAGCACTTCTCTTAGCGCCACCTTTGTCCAGAGCTACCCCCAGGGAGCCGCGTCCCTTAGCCCGAACCACGATCTCACTGGCCGGAACATCGAGCACGATGTCGAGAAAGGCCCGCTTTCCGGTGATGTGGGCAATGGTCTCCGCCCCATCGAGGGCATTGCGGCCCCAACCGTTCATCCAGCCGCCTCGGCTGTATTTGTGTTGGTCGAGGGTTCCAACGTCAATGAAGAGGCCGCCAGAGCGCAACTCGGCGCGGCCCGCCTCTGCAATGAGATTGCGGCTTGTGCGGCGCGTGGGAGCGGCAGGCGCCGGCGCAGACTTCGTCTCTGGCACGGCTAACACCGGCGCAGGAGCCTCATCCCGCGCCGAAACGGAGGTCGCCTCGCCACTGGGGCCAGGCGTCTCTGCCTGATTTGAGCCGCATGCGCAGCAGAGAGCCAGGAAGATGCCCTGTCTACGCATTCTTCCTATTCCATAATGGAGTCGGCGTCATCCCACTCCTTGACGTGCTTGCGCGTCTTGATCTCCGTTAGCAATCGTTGCGCGAACTCGGCGACTGGATAGGTGCGCTGTTCTTTGATGCCGTAGCGACGAACCGTCACGCTCTCGTCTTCGACCTCGTTTGCGCCGAGCACCAAGAGGTTCGGAGTCTTGCTAACGGTCCCAGAGCGGATCTTCTTGCCAAGGCTATCGCTAGAATGGTCGACCTCGGCGCGGATGAAGTGCTTTCGCAACTCGGCGCAAACCTTGTCTGCGTAAGCCTCGAAATCCGCGCCGACAGGAAGCAGTCGAACCTGGGTCGGGGCCAGCCAGGTCGGCATCGCACCGCCAAAGCGCTCGATGAGGAAGCTGGCGAAACGCTCGTGGGTGGAGAGTGGTGCCCGGTGGATGACATAGGGCACTTGCTTCTCGCCATTATTGTCGACGTAGGTGCAATCGATTCCGTGGTCGACGAAGCGCTGAGGAACAGCGAAGTCGAGTTGCGTCGTAGATACCGTGAACTCTTTGAGTCCTACCGTCATGAACTGCGTGTCGATCTTAGGACCGTAGAAGGCGGCTTCACCCACGACCTCGCGGTAGGGCAAGTTGCTCTCCTTCATCGCCTCGCGCACAACCTCGGTGCTGTATTCCCAGGCAGCCGGATCGTCTACGTACTTTTCTTTGCCCTTTGGGTCTTCTGGATCCCACATGGAGAGGCGGAAGAAGTAGTCGTCGAGCCCGAGAAGGTCATAGTAGCGTTTGTGCAAGCTGAGCACGCGGACGAATTCATCGCGGACCTGCTCCTTGGTGCAGTAGATGTGCGCATCATTCATGCACATCGCCCGCACCCGGGTTAGGCCGTGAAGAGATCCAGAACGCTCGTTGCGAAAAGTGTGGCCGTACTCGGCAAGACGCAGAGGCAATTCGCGATAGCTGCGCGGACGCGAAGAGAAGACGATGTGGTGATGCGGGCAACACATTGGCCGCAAGTAGTACTCATCTCCATTCTCAGACTCATCCCCAAGCTTCATAGCAGGGAACATGGCGTCCTTGTAGAGTTCCAAGTGACCCGACGCCTCGTAGAGGCTGCCCTTGGTGAGTACTGGAGTGCGGACACGCTCGTAGTTGTCGCTGAATTCGAATTGTTCGGCGAGCTTCTGGAGCTGATCGATAATCACGGTGCCGTTTGGGAGCCATAGCGGAAGCCCCGGCCCAACGTTTTCATCGATGACATAGATATCGAGCTCGTTGCCGAGCTTGCGGTGATCACGCTTGACCGCATCTGTGCGTGCCTTCACATAGGTGTGAAGCTGGCCCTTGTCCTCGAAGGCCCATCCGTAAATACGAGTGAGCATCTGGTTCTTCTCATCGCCGCGCCAGTACGCACCCGCAATGTTGTGAAGCTTGAAAGCATTGCGAGGAATGTCCCTCGTGTTCTCAACATGAGGCCCCTCGCACATATCGACAAAGTCGCCGTTGGAGTAGAAGCTCAGAGTCTCGAGCCCTTGTTTGGTGGCAAGCTCTTGGGCGTACTCCGCCTTGTAGGGCTCGCCCATATCTTCGATGCGCTTCACGGCGTCGGGAATGGAGAGTTCTTCGGTCGAGAACTCCTGCTTCGCCTTGATGATCTCAACCATGATCTTTTGGACCTTCGGCAGGTCTTCGTCGGTGATGGGCTCGGGAAGGAGAAAGTCGTAGTAGAAGCCATCGGCGATAGCGGGGCCAAAGCCGAGCTTGGTGCCTGGGCGATAGCGCTGTACGGCCTGAGCGAGCACGTGGGCCAGAGAGTGGCGAATGCGGTGAAGTGCGTCGGATACTTCGTTCATAATCATGTATTCCGTGATGAGATGCGGCCCAGACTACCTGGCTAGCCACAGGAACAAAAGCCGTGGTACCAAGCGCGCATGCGATTGACACTCTGGCCATCGATTATCCTCGTCGCAGCGGCTTGCGGTCCCAAAGGGGCCCCAATCCCTGAGACTGCGGCACCGACAGTTTCAGCTCCTCCCCTCGCCCCCGCGGAGCAGATGGTGAAAGACCTCGCTGCCCTGCAAATCGACAAGCTGGGAAATCCGGTTCTCCGCTGGGACCACATTCCGCCTGTAGTTGCCCCGAAGGAGCGGCCGCATAAGCTGCTCGTGCTGCTCGTCGAATATCCGGATCGCAAGTTCGATCGCTACAAGGGCGATCCAGAGCAGGCGCAGAAACTGGTCGACTTCTACAACGGCGAACTCTTCGACGAGAGCTACTCCAAAGTCGACACTCTCAGCCACTACTACGTGAATCAAAGCCTGGGCTCCTACCACGTCACTGGCACAGTGATGAAGCCCATCACACTACCCAAGAATCGCAGCTACTACGGCTCGCCGCACAAACCCGCCGGCGGCAACTGGCGCAATGATGCAAACGCTGAAGGCCTTGTGGCCGACGCCCTCGCCGTTGCGAGGACCACCTTCAAGGACATGGATTGGCACGATTTTGATAGGTGGGATCCAGAAGATATCGATAACGACAAGAGCTTGGATGAGAGCGACGGCTACCTCGACCACTTCATTGTTGTATTCGCGGGTGGAGGACAATCCTCCTGTGAAGGCCTTCACAAAGTTGGAGATGTTCTCACCTCCAATGTGGGCATGGAAGAGGGCATCAAACGCCTCAGCAAAGAGCAGCGCAACTGCGCTGACCGGATCTGGCCGCATCGCTCCAAAGTCAAAGCAAACGACGGCCGAGGGCCCAAGGTTGCGAGTGGAGAAAACACCGGAGGCGGCATCCCGGTGAGCGACGACTTGTGGATTCGTGACTACAACGCCCAGAGCGAATACACAGGAGCCTCAACGTTCATTCACGAGTTCGGTCACTCGATAGGCCTTCCCGATATCTATTCGCGCACTAGCTCCAACTCGACGGGTAGCTGGGAAGTCATGAGCGGCACGGCAAGCCCGAGCCCGCAGAACATGTCTTCTTGGTCGAGACTAATGCTCGGTTGGCTCAAGCCTCAGGTGATCTTGCCGCCGAAGTTCGGTGGCGAAGCAACTGCGAGCATCAAGCTCCGCACCCTCGACGACCCGGCCAATGTGAGCGGCGACTCCACCCGTGCGGCCATGATCGTCTTGCCTCCAAAGGAGAAGCACATCGAACTTGCCAGCATTCCCGAAGCCGGCGGCAAGTGGGCTCTCTACTCTGGACAGGGCAATGAGCTCAATCGCAAAGCGACTCTCTCAGCCGACCTCTCCGCGGTAGAGGGGCCGGTATCGCTTTCCTTTGACGCTTGGTGGGAAATCGAGCCTGGTTGGGATTTTGCCTACCTCGAGGTGAGTGGCGATGGCGGACAGAGCTGGACTCGAAGGCTTCCGACTGACAAGGCACATATGCCCGCCAAGCACGGCCACGACGGCAAGAACACCCTGCCCGGCTTCACAGGTATCTCTGGCGATCTGGATGGCGATGGAAAGAACGAGAGCAACGCGACATGCGACCCTGGGGCCGAGCTCCCTCACGGGGAGGACAAGGACGGCACGAAGATCCCAGACTGCCTAGTACCAAGCTGGGTACATCCGAGCTTCGATCTTGCCGATATGGCCGGAAGATCGGAGGTTCGCGTTCGCCTGCGCTACTACACTGATGGCGCAGCGGTCATGCGAGGCATGCTCGTCGACAACGTGAAGCTGAGCGGCGTCGCCGTCGCAGGCGATTTTGAAGCCGAAGCATCTGCGGGCTGGACGATGGACGGGTTTTCGCGCAGCCAAGGATCCCATGATCTGCTGGTGCCGCACTTCTACCTCGTAGAGTATCGCGACCCCTACGCCAAGGAGAGCGCAGGGCACCATCGCTACGATAGCGCTCTCGCGAAGAACAGTCCGCTCTTCTATGCCAACCCAGAGACAAGCGAGATGCAAGCTGTCCAAGTTCGGAGTGCCCCTGGTGTGGTGCTCTGGTACTACAACGGCGCCTACGCGTGGAGCGAGAACGATCCCTCAATCAATGGCCCGGGCAACGGCTATCTCCTTGTAGTGGATTCGAACACAGAAGAGCTCTCACTCCCCGGGATTTCCCAGTGGCTAAAGGGAAGTGCTGAAGCCAACGATACCCACTACGATGTCTCGAGCGAAGCTGCTCAGAAGGCACTGGCTGCGGCCTACGAGAAGACCGTCTGCTTCATCCGCAATCCCTCCTATCTTCCAAAGACGGGTATCTCGGCCAAGGCGCGGAAGTCCTGTGCGAAGACTCCAGCTCCCATCGGCAAACTCGAATTCGATGGCAAGCCGCTTCAGTATTCCTACCAGGTCTACAATGAGATCCTTCCAGGGCCTGCGCGCGAAGCTCTGGCGCGCACCGGCGAGTTGCTCGACACCCGCACACAAAAGGGAGTGCTTAGCTACCGCCTGCGCGATCGCTCATTGCGCGGTCTTCACACCAGAGATGCGGCATTCTCTGCAGAGGCGTTCTCCGATGCCATCATCGACTACACGGTCGGCAAGTCGGGGCTCGTCAAGAGCGGAAGTCGAGACCAAGCGCCGGTGCCAAGCTTCGATGATGCCAACCTCCGGAAGTACTTGAACGCCAAACTACGCTTCGGTGGGGCGGCGTTGCCAGCAGTGGGTCTCTCCTTGGATGTTGGATCCAAGGGCATCGACTCCGAAGGCAATACCGAGGTCACGGTCGAAGTACGCTGGAAGTAGTTTGCGATCCTAGCACCTTGGACTCCGGACACAGTAGAGCCGAAGTCCCTAACTCTGCGGTCCTCTACAGCCGCGGTAAGAAGGGGACTCCGGTTCGACCGGAGGCATAGCCTCAGCGCACCCTGGGGAACGCTATTGTTACTCCAGATCCGTAAGTGGATCAGACAAGTTCTAAGCTAGTGAAATACGATTCTTGACGCAGAATCAGCAACATCATGTTGTGCAGAAACAAATGACATGAGGACGACCGGAATCTCGTCACAAAAGCCCGGCCGTCCACTGTCGTGACACACGCTCGGCGCTACGCCTGCTACTCATAGCGCCGAAGTTACGCTACCCGATTAGACTGAGAGCTGCCTGAGGAAGACCGTTGGCCTGTCCTAAGACTGAGATGCCAGCTTGACTCAAGATTTGACTCTTAGTCATTTCGGCGGCCTCAGAGGCGACGTCTACATCGCGAATTCGCGAGTTGGCGGCCGAGAGGTTTTCATGTGCGACACCGAGGTTCTGAACGGCGATCGCCATGCGGTTTTGGAATGCACCCGTCTTGGCCCGTGCTGTTGAGAGTTGTTCGATGGCGGAGTCTAGTGCGCCGAGGGACGCCTGTGCGTTTGTCGCCGTAGACATGCTCATACTTCCGATATGCAGACCACCAGTAGACCCGAGAGTCGATGCCACGAGGCGAGTAATACTCACCGCTAGACGGTCATTCGACGTGTTCTGAATGCCTACTTGCATGGTGAGACCGGTGGACGCAGAACCATCGAGGAGTTTGGTTCCGTTGAACTCGGTAACACCCGAGACACGGTCAATCTCAGCCTTGAGCTGGTCGAATTCCGTATCGATGTAGCTCCGTTCCGTAGCACCCAAAGTTCCGTTTGCACTCTGCACGGCGAGTTCTCGCATACGAGTTACGATGCCGGCGACTTCATTCATCGAGCCCTCAGCAACTTGCGCTAGCGAGACACCGTCATTGGCGTTTCGAGATGCTTGCGAGAGCGATCGAATGTCGGCTTTGAGATTCTCAGAGATACCGAGACCCGCCGCATCATCGGCTGCTTGGTTGATTCGAAGTCCAGAAGACAGGCGTCCAATAGATCTGGACTGCGCTGCTTGGCTTCTGCTTAGGTTGCGTTGGGCTCCCAACGACGAGACGTTAGTTAATATAGAAATCGACATGGTGCTTCACTCCACTTGTGTTCTGGGAAAAGACGCCACACCCCTGTTGGTGTCTTCTCAATTTGTTTGCTCTGCTGCGGGGTCCACACTAGCCGGTGTGTTCCTCGTCTCTGCAAGTACCAGGTTCGCCCGCGAGCCGGGTTGTTGAAGGGGTTGGAGTGTTTTTTGTGAGGAATCTTCGAAGTCCCTGTAACTGCGGCGACTTGAGAGGCATAGTGAGACGTGGTCGAGATGGACTGGCGCCTGCTGGCTGCGATATTCGTCGCAGCGCTCCTCCTGCTGCTCGCGCTAGCGCGACGTTGGGCTGCGTGGAGGCGCAGTGTTCGTGCAAAACGCCGAGGGGCGAGGGCTGTCCGTGGCGAAGTTGCAGCTGAGAGGCTATTAGAGAGAGCGGGCTACACCATCGTCGATCGCCAGCTTGGGCTCACGTGGCAGATTGAGTGCGATGGCGAGACGTTGGACTTCTTGCTCCGGGCCGACCTACTAGTGGAACGAGGTGGCGAGCAGTTCATCGCGGAGGTCAAGACCGGCGAGTTGGCGCCGAGCCTTGGTAATGCCTCCACTCGCAGACAGATGCTCGAATACTCGGTCGCCTTCAACAGCCCAGTGATTCTACTTGTGGATGTGGAGAACGAACGCATTCTCGAGGTGCGCTTTCCGTTACCTGACGTGGAGGCAATGCAGAGCCTCTAGGGTGAGCACTGAGTGCCGGGACCTTGCCACCAAGCGTTTGAGAGTTCGTCCTTGCCACGCCACTGCCTCAGCTCTCCCACGCAAGACGCTAGATGCACACAGCCGAATGTGCAGCCCTCCCAGCAGCCGAGAACGTGGCCGTTTGAATCAGCCCAAGCCGACCGCATGACCATCGCCTTCGAGTACGCGAACACCAACTCCCTCAATTGTCTAGCACTTGGCAATGGCGCCGACGAGCCGTGCACAGGAGTACTCGAACGCCAAGACAACGACACTTGGATTCAGGGAGAAGCACTGGATTCCCCTGGCGAAAAACACGTATTCCGTCGGGCTGGAATCGCGACCTGCGGATGGTGCTCGGATGATAGTGCGCGTTGCCGGCAACTCAGATGGGTCGAAGACGGGACCGGAGTCATTTCTTCTAGCTAGTGCCCGGCCGTTAAGGTCCAATTAGGCGATTGGAGCTTGAATTTGGCTCTTTTGAGGCCTCTTTGCCTTCCGGGAATATCGAAGGTGGGGCGACGGTTCTATCGATTGAACTCGCTTGAAAGGACCGCCCCCATGCGCACCGGTACTGCCGAACAACTCCCGCTTGTCCCACAGATCAGCGGCCACAAACACATGGATGAATTGCGCGAAATGAGCAAGATTATTGATCTACATCCACAGGTGGCACAGCTCGTGCTTTCGGATTTAGTGGCAGGTGGAATCAACCCGAAGAGGGGAGCGAAAGGCCTTTGCGGCGAGCAAGTTATTCGCGCTGCGCTCATTAAGCAGACGAACAGATACAGCTACGAGCAACTCGCATTTCACCTTACCGATTCGCTGAGCTATCGCGCTTTTTGCCGGCTTGGTTTATCTGATACGCCGTCGTCTTCGACTCTCCAGGACAACGTCAAGAAGATACCTCCAGAGACCCTGGAAGAGATCAACCGAATGCTAATCGGCTACACAGAAGATGTTGGAGTTGAAGACGGGCGCAGGGTCCGAACCGACTGCACGGTGATCGACTCGAATATTTATGAACCAACGGAGTCCTCTCTTTTGTACGATAGCGTGCGCGAGTTGGCCCGCACCCTCAAGCATGTGCAGAGATTTGTCGAGGTGCCCTATGTCAACCACACGCGCGGCGCTCTGTCGGCATCATGAACGCGAAGAAGAAGGCACAACGGGTGGAACGGTATCGTGATCTGATCAAGGTCACGGAGAAAATCGTGGGCTATGCAGAACGAGGCTAGCGATCGCTGTTGACTCGCACACAACACACCAAGCCGGTCTTCTTCTTTCCTGAAGACTTACCGCTACATAGACTGAGTGATTTTTTCGGCGCCGGTGGGTGGTCTTTGCCGAAGCCGAGCAAGCGCGGAGGCTGCCGTTCCGTGGTCGGCGTCTAGTGAGAGACACTGCTGCATGCAAGAGGCTAGCTCCAACGACAGGTGAACAGCCCTCACCAAGAGAGGAAGGCCGCTACGGTGCCCGGCCGCTACTCCGGCGGTTTCCCAAAAGCCAGGTTTATGCTTCTTATGCCTCTTGAGTTCTTGCTCGCGAGCTGTACGACTCTTTCTGCAAGTACGTCGGTGGATGAGATTAGCGGCACATCGAGCATCGAATCCTCGAGCACCAATGGAACTTCAGTACAACCGGCCACAATAGCATCCGCACCGCTCGACACTAGCTGCTGAGGCTATCATCGGCTGCGAGAAGATGTCCGCGACATCGGGCGCAAAGCTCTGCCCGGAGGCTAGACTAGAGAGCCTTACTCAGCACGACACTCTTGTAGTTCGTGGCAGACCAGTTTGCCTCCTGAACGAATCGGTAATCTCGACGCCGGTACATCGCTATGAGATCGCTGGCCCGCTCAGATGTGTCGAGGGCCAGCTCCTCAGCACCACTTTCCCTGGCTCTGTTTTCCAGGAAGTCGAGAATCTGTTGGCCGTAGCCATGGCCCTGAAAGGCCTGGTCCACCGCAAACTGCGTGAAGAAGAAGACGTTGGGACGTTGGTACCACTCGCAGGGCTCGTTTGCATCGGATCGAACGAGGGAAGCCGTTGCCATCAGCGTCTCTCCCACGAAGCCGACATACCCCTCTCCTTTGGATAGTCTCGAGGCCGTCACGTGAGGAGCCTGGTGCGTGGCGAGGTATCGCATCCCACGCTCGGCAAGGGGCCGGTAGGCAGTGTGGAGCATGCGCGTGAGATCCTCGAGAAGTGGACGGTCCTTCTTTGCGTCGAAAAGGCGGAGTCGAAAGCGCATAGCAGCTTCCTATCACATGAGCGGACCACTGTGAGCATCGAGGCTAGGTAGAATAAACCTGTGTTTCTGAGAGGCTAAAAACCAGTGCGCTTGAGTAGACTCGCACTCTTCGTATTCCTTGGATCGTGGACTAGCCTCGGATGAGATTTCCACTGACGGAGATCTTCCAGAGAAATTGGTAGTGGAATGATCTCGGTAAGGGCTTTTCTTCGTTTGTTTGATACTCTATTCATCAGCGGTTCCTTGAGGCTAGCCGGCCGCAGGTGAGTAACGACAATCCAATATCGGAGTCGACATTCGGCACTATGAAGACGCGCCCCGAGTATCCGACCGCCCCCTTCGCGAGCATCGAAGCCGCCCAGGCGTGGGTCGCCGCCTTTGTCGCCTGGTACAACGACGAGCACAGGAACAGCTATATCGGCTTCGTAACACCAAACGAGCGCCACTGCGGCGAGAGCGAAGACCTCCTTGCCAAGCGCCGCTGCGTCTATGAGGAAGCAAAGAAGCGCAACCCTCGTCGAT
>JAAEPE010000238.1 GCA_024222395.1 Myxococcales bacterium | reverse complement strand
GCCTTGCATCACGATGCTCCCGTCCTCGATTGTCTCACCAGCCGCCGTCATGATCGTTACATGAGTTATTGCGAGCGGAGTCGCCTCGGGATTCACAAGTGCTTCGTCTAGAGTGCCTACGTCGAGCTCTTGGTATCTTGGGACCTGTTTGAGATTGGCGCTAGCCGTGGGTTGGCTGCCAGCCTTCTTGCCCGCGCTGGGCGACGCTGGCGAAGCTCTGTGAGATCCACCGCAGGCGAGAAGTGCCAACAGCAGTGTTGAGAAGAGAGTGTGTTTCACGCAGCACTTGTATCAGACGGTGAGGCGCGAGGGCGTTTCTGGCGCCTATCGTTCAAGGGAACCACCCGTGCTACCCTCGGCGCACTGGCCGTGCCCGCTTCTTCAGAAACGCCCTTTGCGACATCGCTTCGTCACCGTTGCAAGTTCCTGCGATTGGTTCACACCAATGTCTCGGCCTTCTTGATGTGTCGCGCGCCGACTGTGCGCAAGTACCAACCCCAGCCTGTGCAGAACTGTTCCGAGTTTGCGGCGGGTAGCGATGAGTAGCGCCCTTGGCTGGCGACCACTGCTTGGCCTCTTTGTCCTGGTCTTTAGCGCGTATGCCTATTTTTATCAGGCCGGTGGTTGGAACCAGAACAGCCGCTTCGACCTGGTGCGCGCGGGGGTCGAGCGTGGTTCCGCGCAGATTGACCCGTACCATCGCAACACTGGGGACAAGGCCTGTCGTGGCCCAAAGGGGCGCTGCGTGAAGGCTGGCCCGAGAGACCACTACTACTGCGACAAGGCCCCGGGGGCCTCGTGGCTCGCCATGCCCGTCTACGCGGCGATGTACTGGAGCTCCGGAAGCGACGAGCCAAGCGACGAATTCCTCGGAGTCGCAGCCTACGTTGCATCCGCCGCATCAGTTGCGCTGCCCTCGGCTCTTTCTGTGGTCACACTCTTCTGGCTCATGCTGCTCTTTGGGCTCGGCCGAAGAGCAGCTATGGGCATGGCACTGGGATACGGCCTGGGGACCCTAGCGTTTCCCTACTCGACACTCTTCTACGGACATCAGCTCGCCGCCGCTCTCTTGCTGCTTGGCTTTGTTGGTTTGGTGAGTGAACGCAAGGGCGCCTTGGTGCTCGGCAAGGGCGCACTCTTCGGGGTAGGTGCCGTGTTGGGCATGAGTGTTGTGGTCGAGTACCCGAGCGCGGTGCCTCTCATTGGCATTGGCGTCTACGCTCTCTCCTGGCTGCGTCCGTGGCAGCGTCTGGCTTGGTTGGCAGCAGGCATCGCACTTCCCGGCCTCGCCTGCGCCGCGTATCATTGGATGGTCTTTGGCGGTCCAGCGACGCTTCCGTACGAATTCTCTACGCAGCCTCATCGCTCCCAAGGCTTCTTCATGGGACTAGGAGTTCCGGAGACGAG
>JAAEPE010000237.1 GCA_024222395.1 Myxococcales bacterium | reverse complement strand
TCGATATCCCGGTGAGCGTCTACCTCATCGACGCGATCGAGAAGCTCGTAAGTGGCTGGCCCCTCCGCCGCCTGAGCGAGCTCATCCCCGACCAATGGGCGAGAGATCGAGGGCTGCTTGGCGCGGCCGGTGAGCCCGATCAGTAGTGCCATCGCGGTGGACAGAGGCTAGGCATAGCCATCTCTCTGCACCCAGGTGTCATCCACACCAATCTGGGACGACACATGAATTCTACTCTGCAAAAGGCTTTGGGTGCGGCTCTTCTGGAGGGACGGTCATGCTGCCTTTGCTTCAGGGAATGTGGCAGGGGCGTAGCGTGAGTGATGGTTGCGTTCGAGTTCGCGATCGATGTGGAATTTCCAATAGTCGGCGAAGTCGCCGCTGGAGCGGAGTGACCGGAGTCGAAGCACAGCCTCTGCACGAGGTACACTCCAGCGGGCTCCGGTGATATCGAGACGATCGCAGATGAGATGTCTGCAGGCGCCTTCGATAACGCCGGTTGCGATGGGATAGCCGGCGGTGAGGAAGCATAGCCAACACTAGATGACGGCAGCACCACCTATTCTGGGCATCGGTATTGGTATGCGAGTCGGGTCACTAGAGTCCCGATCTTGTGCCTCGAAACAAGAAGGCGGCCGCTGTCGTCATGTTCGTGTCGGACTTCGACCTGCATCTTGCCCGCCACCACCGTGGACTCCGAGAGTACGAGCCCTCGTTTGTCGTAAGTGTACTCATGCCGCACGCTCATTGGATAATCGATCGCCACGACCTGGCCTCGGTCGTTGTAGTGAAAGAGGCTGCCGTTCTCGCTGTCGCCTCCATATCGAATGCCTACGGTGCGTCCATTCTCGACTACGTACGTGTGGTCGCCATGTCTGATGATCCGCCCTGCCTCGTCGAACTGGAGCGTGATGGTCTCCTCATCGAGATTGAACTCGACGCGACGCCCGTCATCGGCGTGTTTCACAACGAAGAAGGGGAAGACCTCGCTGGAAATGAAGACAACGCTGAAACACATCAATTCAGTCGAAGGGCTGACCCTGTACAGGCGAGCGGAATGCCAAGTCGGTGGAGAGGTGTTCGCCGATGAATCTGTGATTCTCGGCGGTCTCAAGCGTCTCAAGCCAGGTCAGTCGAAGAAGACAGCAATCAATTTCTTTTACCTAGAGCCCCTCGATGCAGAGCCAGAGTGGTGCACCGTTAGCTTCTGGCTTCAGAAAACACTCGAAAAAGAAAAGCAGGGCTTCTACTCGATGTGCTTCGATGGCGAGCAGACGCTTCCTTGGACGACCTGCCAGGATGCCCTTACTTCGCCTTGAGCCCAAATCGCATCACAAGAGAGTGAGCACATGCCTGGCACCCCGCGAAGCGTCGAGAGAGGAAACCGGCACAACGCTGACCTTCGGAACCCGGTTACCGAGGGACGGGGGTTTGCCACCAGCGGGACCCGCGTCGTCGTCGCGTCCTGGCTCATTCGGATCGCTCGAGAAGATCGCGATCTTCTTGCCTTGAGGATCGCGAAGATACTAGCCTCGCAGCCGATGCTTTATGCTTCTAGTTTCGCAAGACGCTATCGAAATGTCGCTCCCACGTACGAGCGCTTCCGGCTTCCGTGACAGTCGACTGGGTCTTATAGCGAATGCAGTTTGGGGTGATGTAGCCCTCTCGGTGATTCTGTCCTTCTGACGACAGAGTCGTTTCGGAAAAGCTCCCGTCGGCCTCAACTGGGATCGAACCAATTCTCACTGCACCATTTTCGATATACAAGGTGGCACCGCCTATAAGCTCAGAAGACCAATCCGAGCAGGAGGTGAAAGGAGTGCATGTTCTTTCCACATGGCCGCCCAGAGAAGTGTCATCGTAGGGAACCGTGACTTGCGTGCTACCGGCGGAAAACCAAGCTTGTGCAATTTCCGCTGGTGTCGTTGCTTCCTGAGGACAATCGGCATCGGACAAGAGCGGAGGAACTGGAGGAGCAGGATCTGGCTGCACGGGGTTTGTCCAGTTCCAGAGGACTTGAGCTCCCGACACCTCCTCCTTCCAGGAGCCGTCAGCATTAATGGTCTTCTTAACTAGGGTCGAAAGACTGAAGCATCCGTCAGTCACCTTTACCAAGAATCGCTCGGGTGCTCCAAAATTCAATTCGTCGGTGCTAAGCGTAGCAGTGGCTAAGCCAGAAGATACTGGCAACAAACTCTCACGATACGCTCCCGCTGGTTCGGACTTTCCTTGCCATAAGTACTGCTGGCCATCTTCATCAAAGTAGTACCCAAGATAGAAAGCGTTCAGATCTAGACCTACGACGAAGGTCCAATTTTCGCACCCAGTTAGGCTGTTGCAACGTCGCGACAAAGTTCGAATTGTTGTAATTCCAGTCGTCATAGACTCGGGAGGTCTCGGTGTCCAGAGTACTTGTGAAGCCTGAAATCGCTCGAAAATCTCTGCCGTGTTCAGTGCGGGCGCAAAACAGGAGAATGACAATGTTTGCGCCTGTTCTTCTGCCATCAGCTCCGCATCGTCAGCGTGAAAGTCAATACAACTTGTAGTAAATTGCCAAGTACCCTCCACACACTCTTCCTCATATCGCCCATCATAGCCACACACGTCATCGGATAATTGCTTAGCACCATCGGTGCATACGTCCAAATCGTTGCAAGTTTCAGACGGTACCCAATTGGCGTCGTCGCAGACATACTCGCGAGTACCGTTATTGTTGTCGCCGCAGGTAAGGGCTGCAGGGCGATCGTCCTCCGCACAAACAGTACTGACATTTGCATCAAAGACGACATCATCGTCGGTGCCGGAATCTGCCTCGATGCCAGTCTCGCAAATACCTGGCGAGCAGTCTTCGTTCGCATTCGAGTCGCAGGCAATCAGGAGAACCAATACGCTAGCTATCATCACGTTGAAAAGCGCTCTCATTTGTCTCAATCCATTCATATCGCCCCCTACAGATACGATGAGTTACATATAAACTCGCCAAGATCAATCCAATAAGTGGGCTCCTCGGGGAGGCTAGAAGATCTAAATGGGCACAGGATGTGGCCGCAAGTATGCTATCCAGTTCTCAATGACCTTCGCTCGAGTTCCCATAGTGCTTGTGCTCGTTTGCGCTTGCTCTAATGACCGTGCTTTGCCATCCGCGGACGATCGTCCGTCAACCAAAGCCAGTTCGCCTGCCAACACTGAAGATGAGGCGATCAATGCGATGGTCTTGGAGTCCGCTCGTTACACAGAACAGATTATGATTTTGGCCACTCAATTCGATGGCGACTGCGCGGCACTAATCAGGGATGCAACAGCCCATCTTGAACCAGTAGTCGCCTCCTTGCGCCGAAGAGTGGACGACCTCGTGGAGACAGATGCTGAGCGTGAGAGGATTGCCCGTGAAGTGATCAGTCGTGGCAAAGCGCAACGACAAGTCGAGGTGAAACTGGCTGCGATGGGGAAGACGATGGAAGACGTCACAGAAGCAGTCGACAGAATCAACGCTGAGTGTGCTGACTATCCTGGCTGGACAGAAACCAAGGCTCGCCTTAACTTCTTCTAGAAGCGCTCCGCACCCAATATGTCATTCCCAGCACTTCGATTGTTTAGGTAGGCAAGCCCTCGACGAGGCTAGGGCCTCTACGCGCGCCGATACGCTTACGAGCTGCACCGGTACCTCGGACATGACCATCCAGAACAACCACGCCACAAGCAGCGCGCACCCTGTGATGACGAGTGCCCACAGTGGTTTTCTCCCTCGTGTTTCGAGACTGCGGAGAGTCTGCGAAAATTGATGAGCTCGTTGCATCGGCGCTGCCCGAAGATACCAGCGGCACTCTTCCCTCGACAACTTTCCACAGTCC
>JAAEPE010000236.1 GCA_024222395.1 Myxococcales bacterium | reverse complement strand
CAGCAGCGGTTCCTTTGTTATTGCAACCCCGATCCTGAATCGGATCAGGAGGAACCGCTACCTAAAGTTCAACAATGGATGGGACGTTGCCTCGGTTCGCCTACTTGTATGCGATGCGTCTGGCCACTCCTGCTGTGCGACTCACTTCCGAAAAACTCTCTCCATGCGCCAGCATCAGAATGATCTTCCCCCGGACGACTTCACGCTACGGAGCTGTTTGCCGACGCACGCGTAGCCCAAGCTCCCGATCTTCTTGCGGACTCAAACGGATCTCAATGCTGGTTTGCATCCGTCAAATCGATCAAATCAGATCTGTCTGGGCAACTTTTTCACTGATCACCGATTTCTGGGGACCGGTACTAAGTTAACCGAGGAGCGGACTCCGCAGCGCAAATACACACTGTTCGGGACTTGATCCTACACAGCGACTGTCGCTTCTTGGGGAAGGCGATAGAACAGAGTAATCGTCAGACAGTGAAACTCCGAGTCTGATGATTGGGTTACGATTCTATCAACAATCTCTGCGGTTTCGTTGTCACGCATCCAAACCGTAACATCGTCACCCAAGCGCGATCGCTCGCGGGCCTTGGTAGCAGAAAACACTTTCACGCCTGAAACATAAGTCACACTCAACCTCCTTAGTGTTTGTGGTTGTTCGTATTCCCAACCAACGAACCCAACACTAGAGGTAGACTTGATTCCAGTCAACGCGGAATTTTACAATTCCACAGTGTATGTTCTGCCAAGAACTCGGCGATCGCAAACTGCAAGAGAGCGTTCGACTTTTGCGTTCTCGGTGCTAACGACTCTATTTGTCCATTCTCTTGGAGCCGGGGGATCGGCAGTTCCAGTCCCAGCGGAATCACGGCAGATCGTACGTCGGGTTGGCAGCTAGTCTTGATCTTCCTAGCCAGCCTGAGGTAGGAATCGCCCTTATGGACAATTTTGGTAAACCCGTCGAGGTTGAGGTTCGCGATAGCCTAGAGAAGGCCATGAAGATCCTCAAGCAGAAGATGTCGAAAGAAGGCATCCTGCAAGAGGTGAAGCGTCGCCGATTTCACGAGAAGCCCTCGCTCAAGCGCAAGCGCAAAGCAATCGAAGCCCGCAAGCGCATTCGCCGCGAAGCGCGCCGCGACGACCGCTAGCTTGAGTGGTTCGCGCCTTCGGCGCTGTGTTCCGGCGTTTTACACCCGGCGCCTAGCGCTACAAGGTGCTAGCTCCATTCGATCGATAGTTTTGGAAGACAAAGCCGTGCCCGGATCACTGGAGCGCGGTTTTTCTGTGTCTGCGAGTGATGATGAGGTTTGCGTGAGCGACGCTGAGCAAGAGTGGATTGAGGTTGTAGTGCCCGCCAAGGTAGCCCTGGTCGAGGGTATCGCCAGCGAACTGGTTAGTGCCGTAGCGGCCGCGGAAGGGGGCGTAGAGGTTCGCAAGGGCAACGTCGTCTTCTGGGTGCACTCTCCAGACCTCGAGACCGCCCTGGCCGACGTTCGCGGCTGTCTACAGCGTCTCGCGGGGCAAGGCTGGCAGGTGGACGCGACGCAAGTCCGGGCTGGCAACCTAGCTCCAGAGGAGAACTGGCGCGACGCCTGGAAGAAGTTCTTCCAGGTCACTCGCCTCACTCGGCAAATCGTCGTCGTGCCAAGCTGGGAGGTTCATGAGCCTCTCGCAACCGACATTCCGATTCACCTGGATCCTGGACAGGCCTTTGGCACGGGTGCACATGCCTCGACCCAGCTCGTCCTGGAGACGATGCAAGAGCTGGTGGATAGTGGCACCCTTCCTGTCCCTGAAACCGTCTTCGATCTCGGTACCGGCTCGGGAATCCTGGCCATAGCAGCTGCGAAATTCTGGCCGGCGACCCGTATCACCGCCACCGACATCGATCCACTCTCAATCGAGGCGACCCAGGCAAATGCATCAAACAACGGGGTTGGGGAGCAAATCGAGGTGAGCACCAAAGATCTCCTCGATGTCGAGGAGAGGTTCCCTGTCGTGCTGGCCAACATCCAAGCACACGTTCTCAGAGGCTTGCGCGACCCGCTACTCGATCGCCTGCTGCCCGACGCTACGCTCCTGCTCTCGGGCATTCTAACTGCACAGATTCAACCCCTCGTCGACTTCTACTGCGAGTCCGGAGTTGTTGTGATCGAGAGCATCCGGCAGTCAAGACTCAACTCTGAGTGGAGCTCAGCCCACCTGCGGCGCGCATCTTGAGCATCCGAATCTTCGTAGAACCAGCAGATCTCGCTGCTGGCGCCCTCGAAATCCGGGGCGAGGAACACCACTACCTGTCCAAGGTTCGCCGTCAGGCCGTGGGTGCCCTTGTCTGCCTACTCGATGGCCAGGGGCGAATGGCCGATGCCCAGATCGTCGAAATCAGCGACGGTGCGACATCTCTACAAGTCTTGGAGCCGCAGAACGTGCTGCCACCAAAGTTCTCGCTCTGTGTCGTCCCGGCTCTCATAAAGGGCGAGCGAATGAACCTGGCCATTACCAAGATGGTGGAACTTGGTGTCCAACGTATCTCACCAGTGACCACGGAACGTACGGTGGTACGGCTCAAAGGGGATCGCGCTCAGAGCCGTGTTGCTCGTTTTCAGTCGCTCAGCCGCGCGGCTTCCAGGCAGAGCCGCAACCCATCGCCCCCCCAAATCGATCCGATTCAGAGTCTCGAGAGCCTTCTGGCGAGGCCCCACGAGACCGGTCTCGGCATTATCCCGGAGGCCAGCGGGAATGCGGCCCCCCTCGCCTCCCTTCTCCCGTCAAGGGCACCTACTTCTGCCACGGTGCTCATCGGGCCTGAGGGCGGCTTCTCAGCGGCAGAACTCTCCTTGGCCAACCGAGCGGGATTTGCCGCGGCATCCCTAGGTCCAAGGGTCCTTCGCGCCGAGACGGCGTGCATTTGCATAGCCAGCATTCTTGCCTTCCGCTACGGCGACATCGGCAGGATTTGATTCGAAGCGAATCCCCGCCGTATAACTGTGGGACCGCATGACGAAGAGCGAAGCGACGTCAGAAAAGGGGGCCGACGAAAGAGCGTCGCCTGAGAAGCGTCCCGCGAGGAGTACTCGCGGCGCTGCACCCAAATTCTTCGTGGGTGGCTTCTGGGCACGTGCCCTCGCCGGCGGCATCGACATCGCCATCATTCTCCCCATCGCCCTGCTGCTCTGCAAGGTCGCAGGATCTCTAGCGGGATTGCACATTCCGGCGAGCCGCGTACAAGGCCTCGATTTCTGGCTCGACCTTCTCTTGGCTGGAGATCCCGCGCTGTTCGGAGCACTTGGACTCACACTCGCGATCGCCTGCACCTACAGCATGATTTTTCACATCTCGATGGGCCGCACCCCGGGCATGCAGGTGCTCAAGTTGCGTATCATTGATGTCTATGGGGATACGCCTTCAACTCCAAGGGCTCTCGCCCGCACTGCCGGCTACGTGCTCGGTGTTGCAAGCCTTGGGTTGGGCTTCATTTGGATCGCATTCGACAGCGAGAAGCGCGGTCTACAAGACTGGCTCGCTGGGACCTACGTCGTAAAATGTTTGACGCTCTAGGAGGCTGGTGTATTTCGCACCACTCTCGTAGAGGATTGATCGACAAAGAGACACTTCTATGACTTCTCACCTTAGCTCTCTGCTCGTACGCGATGGACTCGTTCGAGTTCACCGCATGGAACACGTCTTTCAGCGCCAAGTGATTCATGGCGGCTGTCTCGACACCATCTTGCTTGAGATGGAACTCGTCGATGATCATAGACTGCAACAGTACTTGAGCCTCGCCACTGGCTTGCCCCCACAGAATCACGGAGAGACAAAAGACGATGTGGAGGCGTTGCGCAAGATCTGCAACGAGGACATGGCCAAGAAGTACGCGGTCGTCCCCGCAAAACTGGATGGCAACTCCCTTAGCGTCTTGGTCTGCGATCCGGTTCTCGTGGACAAACTCGAAGGACTAGCAGACGAGCTCGATATGAGCGTGCAACCCATGGTAGTTCCCGAGTACCAATTTCGAATGAGCTTGGCCGAGCTTTTCGGCGGAGAGGCCGATAAGAGATTTTCTCAGTTGGCAGCGAAACGCAGTACCAAACCTCTGACTGCAGCGGAAAGACAGGTGCCAACTGTTACGATTGGCGACTCGGTGGCGGCCGAAGAGGATATCGATGCAGTCGACGACGCTGCCGCCCAAGTGAGCAACACAGATCTACCGCCGAGCGCCTCGGATACCTTCCTCGACGCCGTCCCCACAGCCATTGAACCCGAGGCAACGCAACCTGCCGATACCAGCGAGCGCGTTAGAGGAACGCGAGCTCCGGCTGAGCAGCCCAAGCGCCGACACACGATGGAACTCAACACCGACGCGCTCCGTGAGCATGTCAAGGCCACACACGAGCTCGCGGCCAATGCTCCGAAGATCGGGGTCGCAAAGACCGAGGCTCTTGAGGCCAAAGCCGATGAGACCAAAGCTGATGAGGCTAAGGCCGATGAGGCCAAAGCCGATGAGGCCAAGGCCGGTGAGACCAAAGCCGAAGCTGCTGCAAAACCGGATTCCGCTCCACAGCCTGCGGACGAGAGTCGAGGCGAGGCCGCTTCGGAGGTCGTGGAGACGCCAGCAGCCGCTCCGGATATCGCTGCTGCAGCGGAACCCGAGCCTTCGATTGCCAAAGGCGCCCCCCCTGAGACGGAGACCAACCCGACGGAGACCGACCCATACGCATCGGTTACCCCCGATGAGGCCCGGCACCTTCTCAGCGCCACCAACGATAGAGACGAGATTTTCGTCATATTACTTCGCGCAATTCGCAAGCGCGCGCGCCACGCATCGCTATTCACTCTCAAGGGCCAGAGCGCCACTGGACGCGTTGCCCTCAGCAAGGCGGGCATCGACAACGACAATATTCGACAGATCAGTATTCCTCTGAACGTACCCTCTCGCTTCCAACAGGTCTTTCAGAGCAAGGCGTTCAGCGTTGGCGACCTTGGGACCGACGATGCAACTCTGAGGGAGGCTCTCGCCTCGCTCGGTGGTGGCGAGATTCCAAAGTCAGCGTTGTTACTCCCCGTCGTCATGCGAGACAGACTTATCGCGATCGCCGTGGGACACAACCGAGACAAGGGGATATCAGTCGGCCGAGTTATCGAGCTCCTACCTCTCGGAACTGCAACTGCCGACGCTGTGAGCCGCATCCTCGCACAGATGCGAGCTGCCAAGAATCAGCCGGGCCCAACTGCGGCTGCGAGTAGCGACCCAAGGAAGACAGAAGTCATGGCTGTTTCTCCTGTTCATATTGACTCGGAGACAGATAAGACGATTAAGACCGAAGCGGTGACAGAGAGCAGTGCCACCCTTCCCGTGGCTGACGAAGCGATGCTTGACCTCTTCTCTCGTATTGAGAGTGGCAAAGCCAAGGTGGTGCGCAAGGCCACCGCTGAGGCAATGAATAAGTTAGACGAAGTCGTCGAACACTTGCAGTTTGGCTTCCCAGGCAAGCTAACCCATCCCCGCGAAGAGAATGCCGAGCGCATGCGAGCCGCAGACCACGGGCCGATTCTCGACCTCGTGACGCAGATCGGCCCAAAGTGCGGCCCTGCCCTCGCCGAGAAGATGCGCGACGCCGATCGCGAAGTACGCTACTACGCCACTCTCTGTGGAGCCGAACTCCGCCCCGCAGATGTGCTCAACCAGCTCGTTGAGCGACTCTTTGACGGAGACGAGAGCATTCGCGCCCTCGCCGTGGAAGCGCTTGAGGGCTACCCAAGCAAGGAGCTGCATGCCGCCCTCGACTTCGCTCGCAAGGCGCTGCACAGCGAGGACAATCCTCGCGTCAAGGTGGCAGCCGACGGGCTCACAAAGCTAGCGGACACCACAGCAATTCCGGATCTTATCGACGCGCACAGCAGAGGTGGTGACGCCGCCGAAGTGAGCCGGAGAGCCCTCTTCCAACTCACAAACCAGGACTTCGGCAACAGCAATCGCAAGTGGCGCTCGTGGTGGGAGAGCAACCAGGGGCGTCACCGAATAGAGTGGATGCTCGATGGCCTCTCTCATAAGAATGCTGAAATTCGCAAGAATGCTTCGGAGACACTGCGCAGCCTCACCGGTGAGTTCTTTGGCTATGGCCACGACCTGCCTAAGAAAGAGCGAGACAAGACTCGCAAGCTCTGGGAGCAGTGGTGGAAGGCCACAGGCAACGAGCGATTCACCCAAGACAGTGCCTGAGCAAGCCCCTCAACACCGCCAAGCGCGTTGAAAACGGGCGCTACGGCGTTTGCGAAGCAGAACGCCGGGCGTGGCACCGATTTTCTAAAACTCTGGTGTGGAACACCAGAGCAAAGCGCCAAAGGCACGTAACAACCGCGGTCTGCGAAGCAGAGCGCGTTGAAAACGGCAAGCAGGCTAGTGGCGCCCGTTTTCTAGAACGGCAAGCAGGCTGGGTCGATAAAGCAGAGAAGCTCTTCGCAGTCGGTCTGCCCATTGTTGTCATCGTCGATGCCATTGCTGCAATCCGTCTCGCCGCCGAGGCCACCGCCACCGCCGAGGCATGCAGGATCGATTAGGCAGAGAAGCTCCTGGCAATCGGTCTGCCCGTTGTTGTCATCATCGATGCCGTTGCTGCAATCCGTCTCGCCACCCAAGCCACCGCCCCCGCCCATGCAGCTCGGGTCAACGAGGCATGCAAAATCATCACAGTCGGTGAGCGAGTTGCCATCATCATCGATCCCGTTGGTGCAGTTCTCGGTTCCGCCATTGCCCATGCAGTTAGCAGCCTGTGAACACTCCTGAACGTCCTGGCAATCAACGAGGTTGTCGCCGTCATCGTCGATATTGTTGCTGCAGTTCTCGCCGGTCGCGCCACCGCAAGCAGGGTGGCCGCTGCAGCCAGGATCGTCGCAGTCGATGAGGTTGTCGTTATTGTCGTCGATGCTGTTGTTACAGACTTCGCCGTTGCTGCAGACGGTGCCCGCAGAGCAGAACGGATCATCGCAGTCGACGAGACCATCGAAATCATCATCCTCGTTGTTGTCACAAATCTCGAAAGCACACCTGGGCTCGTCCGCGCAGTCTTCATCGAAGCAATCGATCTTGCCGTCGTTGTCGTCATCGGCGCTATTGCCGCAGATTTCCGTGGGGCCACCGTTGTCGCCTAGCGCACCATCCTCTGCGTCATCCACACAGGACGAAACTAGGAGAGAAAATGCGAAGACAAGCGATATGGCGCGAAACATGAGCCGAGATTCGCCATCTCAGCGATTTGGATCAAGGAGAATCTTCGGTCAAAGTGTCGCGTCGGTAGGAACGGCCGAAATCATAGGTCGATTTAGTGTGTTCCAGGGGACGTCGCCGCAGCAATCCCCGGGGCATCCGCGCCATCCAACGCAGAAACTCCCGAGAATACCCAGTCGCCGGCAGTGAATACTGGTGAAGGAGTATCGGCAGCCGCTCGGCGAGTGGCGAATCCGTCGAGATATTCCCATGCCTCACCAGTGCCATCGGTGCCAATCAAACCGTAGATGTCGACGATAGTCGCGTCAGATCCATTGCCAGTCGCCGCGCCCAGGAAGAGAACGATGGTGTCGTTGCCATTGATGACCGCGTTGAAGCCCAGATGATCTGCGTCGAAGCCATACACCGTGCGAAAACTGCTGCTGCCAGCGGCATCGCCAGTTTCGAAGCTCACGACGTAGCTCGCCTCTGGCGCCAGAGTTCCGTCCAGGGTGGTGCTGGCACCGGAATTGATCGTGAAGGAGCCGTTGCTGAAGACGCCAATACTAAATTCGGAGAGGTCGAGTGTCCCCGTCCCCAGGTTGGTCAGCTCGACAAACTTCGGTAGGCCGCCGGTCAAATCGGCGTCGACGATTTCAGAAATCACGAGAACGGTCACTGCAGGAACAGCGTCGGCCGAAGGGGGCGTCGCGTCGACCGTGGTCACCGCAGCGTCTAGCCCAGCGTCGGGCGATGCGGCCTGTGCCGCATCTGCGACCGGAAGACTGGGATCCGCGTCAGCGCGGACACGGGCATCAGAATGTCCTTCACCGAGTCCTGCATCGCTGGTCGCAAAAGCGCAGGAGGCGAGCAAGAGAGTCACTGGGATTGTGAACGGAACGACACGTGGGGGCATGAGTTCGAGGGCACCCTGACACACCACCGGCTCACTTTCAACGGCGGACTTAACGCACAGAGTCGTTTGGCCAGCCGTCGGCGATTCACGATCAGATTTGCGCGTCGGAGGCGTCGCGCGCTTCACCTACCGCGCGCTTGTAGTGCTTCCAACACACGGGAATGTAACTCTCGTCTGCGCCGAGCTGGACCTGGGGCCCGTCGATTGCGCCCTTACCATTGACGAGCCGCAGATTGAAGGTTGCCTTGCTCTGGCAATGCTGGCAGGTCACTTTGACCTCCTCGATGCGATCGGCTAGCTCCATGAGTCGCTGTGCCCCGGAGAAGAGCTTGGTCTTGAAATCGGTACGAAGGCCGTAGCAGATAACAGGAACCCCGGGATCTACGGTTGCGTCTCGAAATCGCTCGATGACCTTGGGATCGAGAAACTGGGCCTCATCCACTAGTACACAGTCAACCCCTTGGAAGAGTTTTGAAGGAACCGAGTCGCCCTCGACAAGGTGGTCAGCCTCGGCTTCGAGCCCTGACCGCGAAGCAATCGTCTTGCTGCCGAACCTGTCGTCGAGCTTTGGCTTGAGCAGCACGACCTTCTTGCCTTGCTTGCGATAGTTGTGAGCAACCGCAAGCAAGTTCATCGACTTTGCGCTGTCCATCGTCCCGTAACGGAAATAGAGCTTGGCCATGGCAATGAAGCTAGCCTCCAATACCGAACTCCCGCAAGAGGCAAGAGTGGCCTGATTCCGACCTCGCCAACTAAGTACAGCGGCCCGGAAGAGGGGCCGGGTCGCCCCGGGTCGTTACCTCACCGGGGCTCCCACAGATTCCGTACGTGCGGAACTACCGCATACGGCTCCTCGGATCAGGAATTCGCTACATGATGAGGACGGAGTGGATCGGAGTGGGCTTTCGATACCATTCCCAGGTTCTACGAGACTTATGCGAGCGTCTCCGAAGCCACTTGAACCACATATGCATCGTCCGATACAGAAAGCCCGCGAGGGCGGATCTGTTGTCGGTGATCCCATAGTAGTTGAAGTGGCCCCGTAGCTTCATGCAAAGAACCCGGTGTTGTTCTGAGGTCGACCGATGCCGAATTCGTCGCAACCACTGGTTCATCACCTTCATCGCTCGTGCTACTCGTTTCTTTGCCGTTTGCCGTTTGCCGTTTGCCGTTTGCCGTTTGCCGTTTGCCGTTTGACCACCTGGAACCCCTTTGTGGATTTGGCCCAGAAGTGAGTGAACCCCAGGAAGTCAAAACTCCCACGCTGACGAGAACCTCGACGAAAGTCGATCAATCTAGAGAAAAGGCGCTTCAACGTCTTTACCATCGCACTTTGGAGGTCCGAGTTGGTGCTCGGGCCTCCAGCTTTTACCCCGCGATTAAGATCGTGCCACCGGCTCAGCGCCAGGCGCGAGTTCTTGGCGATTCT
>JAAEPE010000235.1 GCA_024222395.1 Myxococcales bacterium | reverse complement strand
CTTGGCCGCCTACCGCCTGGCCCGCATTGGTGAGCAGATTCATGAAGACCTGATTGAGCTGACCTGCATGCCCAACGATGCGCCCGACGTCGCCGTAGCAGCGTTTGATTTCAATCGAGGTTTTGAAGACGACATGCCTTAGCAGCTCAAGAGAATCGTCGAGACTGCGATTGAGATCGATACCAACGACACTGTCCTCGTCTGTACGCGAGTAGTTGTGGAGGGCCTGTACGATTGCCTTGGTCCGATCCGCCCCCCTCTGGACTACCCGAATCATGTCCTTCACATCGACCCGGGCTTCATCGCGGACCTCTTCTGAGTCTGCATTGAGTTCTTCTACCGCTTCGCCCAGGGGACCAACTGTGTTGACGATGGCGTTGACCGGGTTATTGATCTCGTGAGCAATGCCCGCCACCAACTGACCAATCGAAGCCATCTTCTCTGACTGCACGAGCTGGTCTTGCGCACGAGTCAGTTTCTCTAACGTCTCGGCGAGTTCCCTATTCTTCTTCGCCAGATCGGCAGTACGACGCTGTACGGCGCGTTCCAAATCCAAATTAACTTCTTCGGTCGAACGAAGCTTCTCTCGAAGCGCCCGGCGCATCTCTTCAAGAGCAAAGGTAAGGCGACCTATCTCATCACCTTCACCACCAGAGCTCACCGGCTGGGCGAGCTCTCCGCGTGCCATGCCATCAGCACGCTCCTCGAGACGCCGGATAGGTTTCACGAACTGCCCTACCGTTAGAACGACGATTCCGCCGCAGACCCCAAAGAGTACTAAGAAGAATACGATGAGCTCGCGCAGAGGGCGCACGAGGGACGGGCCCCGTCCTCGGTAGCTTGGATAGAAGACCGCCACCGCTCCCATATCGTACTGCCCTCCCCGCCAATCCAGAACGAGTCGTCCGCGGCGCCCCGTCAGTGAGTGGGCACGTAAGGCAATGCGTGCATCGTTTTCGAGTTGCAATTCTGCTTGGGCATACCAAGGCAGTTGCGGGGTTCCCATCGGGCCACCACCGTAGGCGAGAACTCGACCTTCGGTGCCCGGCGGCAAATAGAAGTACACTGTAGAGGACTCCGATCCTTGCTGGCTAAGGCGCTCTATGACCACATTAATGGCTTCGGCGCTGGGCGGTGCCGTACTGGCAGCCATTGCCCCGTGCACCTCAGAGCGGACCCAAGCCAAGCCGAGGTCGGCCTGGCTCGCTGTGAACTTTGTAACCAGGTTCTTGTACTGAATGAAGCCCCAAAAGAGCGCCAGGCCGACGGCAAAAAAGACCATGCCGCCAAAGGAGAGCAAGAGCTTGGTGCGCAACGAAAGCGATGTGCGAATACCGCGAACCGGGAGGCGATGTTTGAGGGTTAGATGATCCAGGAGTGGCCGAATGATCTCCCTGTGCCAGAGCGCCTGATAGAGAGCCGAGCCAACAGAAATCACCACTACGGTACCGAACATCAGTGCAGCATCGTCGGTCTCCAAGCGCCAACGAGCCTTGCCTAGAAATGCTGCAAGCACGGCCGTCGCGAGCCACAACGCCCAGAACGAGAGAGCCAAGCGATAGGGCAAACTCTGCGCATTGCGATAGACATCGGTTGCCAGCGCGTCTCCTCGCTGGGCCCTTGAGCTATCTTGTGTCGCGAGGTATCGATCCAGGACGCGACTTGCCAACATTAGATGGGTCTGCAAACCGGCGCCAACTAAGAGAAATGCCAGCGGAAAGTACAGCTGCATGCGCAGATACTGCTCATCGGAAATTGGCAGAAAGAAAAGGGCAAAGGCTGCGACGGCAACCATGGTCATGCCGATACTCACCATGCTGACAAGCAAGACAGCACGTCGGTATCTGTCCGCGAAGCACCGGAGTGGTCCGACACCACCAAAAAGCCTGACGCGAAATCGCTCCATCAAATAGGAGAGCCAGACAGCGCGCCCCAAGTTGCATATCAGCGCGTGAAATGCGCCCATCGCCGTGAGTTCGACAACAGGCTGCGTTCCCCAGCCAACGTACTTGTGTAGAAAGAGCCCAAGCGCGATCAGCACCGCCATCCAGAGCGAGGTGCGAACCGCCAGTGCCCGAAGCGGCGTCTTCCAGAGCGCGCGATAGGCTGCCAAGGCGAGTTCTTCTGGCAAGCGCTCACCTCGGCGCTTTCGCACCACCGCGCGATAGAGAGGGCGCAACCAGACCCAATGCAACGCGGACCAAATGAGCTGGGCACCGATGAGCACCGGCACCGCGATGCGCAATAGCAAGCCGTGGTTCGGTACCTTGTCACCGAAGAAGCCCAGAAGAGGAACCACGATTCCGACGATTTCCAACACCAAGAAGATAAACGCTGGTGCGAAGAGATGGCGTTTGAATCCAATGGCCTGTCCGTCCGAAGACGACCCACCAAGGATGTCGTCATTGGAAGACATCGGAGGGCAAGTGTATCGCAGCAACGCCCTGGCTGCGTATGCTCAGAAGAGTGGCAGGAGCGGGCAAAGTTGGCCGAATTCTATTCGCCGGCGCGGTGCTGGTGATCTTCACCGGCTGGCCTCCCCCCCGTCCTGGCGCAAGACTCCCCAGAGCCCACGAATCGCAACTACAACCATCGACCTCTTTCGCGGGCAAGCCATGGGCTCCTCTCGCATCGTCGGGATGGGAGGCGCCGCAACGGCAATGGCGCAGGGCTCGTCAGGAATGATTGCAAACCCCGCAGCCCCCCGCAGTGCGCGCGACAACCTCGCACGATACTTAGGAGTGGGATTTTCACATCGCCTCCATGAGCCCCAGCCTCGGCAGCGATCACGACAACAACGGCATCACGACAAGCGATCGCAGCTTCAAACCAAGTCTGACCTCGGGCCTCGTCATTCAGTACAAGGACTGGGGAGGAGGAATCGGAGTCACTGATCTGGTGGTTGAGAATGCAATCCCAAGTGATTTGGCGATGGGCGACTTGGGCGGTCGATGGCGGACCGAGGCAAAGGTGGCGCAACTGGTTCTGGCCCGGCACTTCGTCAGCTTGCCAGGCGACGAGTTGAGGCTCAGCGGTTTGTTTGATGCCTGAGCGGTGGCTTTCGTGCGCTTCTTGCTTGAGCGAGGAGAAACTCAAGACGCGGCAATGCACTACATGTAGTGGGTGAGGTCTTAGACTGGCGGCTGCGGCTTGGGTCATTGCATCCGGTGCTCTGAGACGAGCAAGTGCCTGTACCAGGAGTTGCTTGCGCGGGAACGCGCTTGAGAGACGGACATGAATTCGCCGGACACTGATCGAAACGATCGCCCCGACTTTGAAGAGTTTATTGCGCGGCGTGCCGTCCTGGGCGCGGGCCAACTCAGTCCCTACTAGGCCGACGTTGCGAATGGTGACCGGCAAGAGTTGAGCCGCTATCGCAAACCAGAGCCTGAGAGCATTGCCGCGAAACGTGTGACAGCTCGCT
>JAAEPE010000234.1 GCA_024222395.1 Myxococcales bacterium | reverse complement strand
AGGTCATGCGGAGTTCGGCCGTCTTCGCGAAATTGTCCTGATGGGAGAGCCGCTTCTCGCCATCGAGCGTGACTGGCATCGGTTGCATATCTTCAACCGGTGCACCTGCCTTGATTTCGCCAAACCACTGCTCGGTCATGGCCCTGGTCTCGGCAAAGTCGATGTCTCCTGAAATGACCAACGTGGCATTTGCGGGCACGTAGTAGGCGTCATAGAACTCACGCACGTCATTGAGCGTTGCGTTCTGCAAGTCCTGCAAATCGCCAATGACGGTCCAGCTGTAGGGGTGCTCGGAGGGGTAGAGGGCTTTGCGAATTACGTGGCCGGTGTGCCCGTATGCTCTATTGTCGACGCGCTGGCGCTTCTCGTTCTTGACGACCTGTTTCTCTCGCTCGAGAGTGCCTTCCTTGACGGTATTGATCATGTAGCCAAAGCGATCGGAGTCTATCCACATCAGTTTGGCAAAGGCGTCCTTTGGAACGACCTCATAGTAGATGGTTGCGTCTTCCCATGTACCTCCATTGCGCGTACCACCGAGCTCGGGAATCATCTTTCGATTTGCCCCCATAGGTACGTTTTCCGAGTTGTTGAACGACATATGCTCGAAGAAGTGAGCGAAGCCCGTGCGTCCTGGGCGTTCGCGACTTGAGCCCACGTGCACGACGGTTGCCATGGCGACGATCGGATCACTCGTATCCTTGTGCAGTATGACGGTGAGGCCGTTGTCTAGGGTGTAGCGCTCGTACTCCAAGCCGAATTCGGCTGCCGCGGCTGCCGCCGCATTCGCGCTATTCGCGGTCGTTGGTTTTCCCTTGCTGCAAGAAGCGGCGAAGGTAAGAAGCAGTAGTATGGGGAGCGTTTTCCGTGTCACGCCCCCGCTTTACCACGGACCGAGAGCCACCTAGCAACTATCGGTATTGGGCATCGAAACCCATGGCTCGGCAGGCTCGAGGGTGTCACCATCTTGCAAGAGTTCGACCGAAATCCCATCGCCCGAGCGTACAAAGGCCATGCGACCGTCGCGAGGGGGGCCGGTTGATTGTGACGCCGGCATCCATGAGCGACTGGCAGGTCGCATGGATATCGTCGACCGCATAGGCAAGGTGCCCAAAGCTGCGGCCTTCGGTGTAAGGCTCTTCCTGGTCCCAGTTGTACGTCAAATCAATTTCGGCGCCCTGCTCGCCAGCTCTGAGGAAGACCAGGGTGAACCCTTCTCCGTCTCCCGCCGATGAGACTCGGTGAGGCCGATTTTGTTGCAGAAGAAGTCAAGGGCAGAGCCGAGGTCACGTACGCGAATCATGGTGTGCAGGTAGCGTATCTCGACTGCGTACAGCTGCAGCGCATTCACTGTCCAATATCCACCTCGGGCTGCTACTGTGCGGCGCGCGCCGCGGATAGCCATGCATTCGCGATTCTCGGCAAGCACCTCGAACTCATCATTTATTCGAATCTAATGTCTGTACTGATCGCAGAAGACCTGCACAGAAGTTTTGGCGCCCAAGTCGTACTCGAAGGGGTTAGCATCTTGCTGCAGCCCGGAGAACGAGTCGGCCTTCTCGGTATCAATGGCTCAGGCAAGAGCACTCTCGCCAAGATCTTGGCCGGTGAGATTCTTCCCGACTCGGGAGAGGTGCGCCGCGCGAAGAACCTGCGCATCAGCTATTTCGCACAAGAGCCGAACCTCGACCCACAGAAGAGTGGCCGCGAAGTCGTAGCGGAAGGGCTCGGGCCTTGGAAAGCGGCTTACGAACGCCATGAGAGCATCTCGGCGGAGCTCACGGGGGCAAGTGAGGAGGCTATGCAAGCGCTGCTCGCCGAACAACAAGAGTGCGTGGGCACCATAGAGAGGCTCGGTGGGTGGGAGAGGATGCACCAAGTCGAGCGCTGCATGGAGCATATGGGCGTGACTCGTCGAGACGCTCTTTGTTCAGAACTTTCCGGTGGCGAGAAGCGTCGTGTGGCTTTGGCAAGACTGCTCGTTTCTCAGCCAGATCTGGCGATACTCGACGAACCGACCAACCACCTCGATGTCGAGACTATTAGATACCTCGAAGAAGAGTTGGTCAACAACTTCAAAGGCGCGCTGCTCTTCATCACCCACGATCGCTACATGCTTGACCGAGTGGCTCAGCGCATCGTTGAAATCGATCGCAATGAGATTTATTCCTACAAAGGCGGCTGGGACGCTTATCTCGAAGCCAAAGCCGAACGCGCTGCCCACGACGCCCGCACCGAGACCAATAGGCAGAACTTTCTGCGCACGGAGCTTGAGTGGCTCAGCCGCAGCCCACAGGCTCGTACGACCAAGCAGAAAGCTCGAATCAAGCGCGTCGAGGGAGTGCGCGACCAAGGTGGCCCAAAGACGAATCAAGCTGCAAGCAAGCTCTCGATCCGTGAGGCTCGCACCGGCCGTACGATTATCGAAATCAAGGGCCTCGGTCTCGAACTCGGCGGCAAGACGCTAATTGAGAACTTAGACCTCTTTTTGGCGAAGGGCGATCGGGTTGGCGTCTTAGGCCGAAACGGCGCAGGCAAGACGTCGCTCTTTCGCGCGATTCTGGGTCAGCTTGAGCCTACGAAGGGAAGCATCACCCTGGGTGAGACAATGCGAGTTGGCTATTTTGAGCAGGCGCGCGCCAATCTCAATCCCGAAGAGAGCATTTTCGAGAACGTTATTGGCAACCGTGGTGACGTGCAAGTTGGCAACGAGCGTATTACCAACTACGCCTACCTCGGTCGTTTTCAATTTGATCGCAAGCGTGTTCGCGACAAGGTAAAACTCTTATCGGGCGGGGAGCGAGCCAGAGTTGCGCTCGCCAAGATGCTCATCGATCCAGTTAATCTCCTGCTTCTCGATGAACCGACAAACGACTTGGACGTGGTCACGCTGAGCTCTCTGGAAGATATGCTAGTGAGCACGGGAGCGACCGCCATTGTCATTACTCACGATCGATATTTCTTAGATCGCATCGCGACTTCGATACTTGCCTTCGAGGGGGAGGGCAAGGTGACGCGCTACGCGAGCGCATATCAAGCGTTGGAAGCCGCCAAACGGCGGCCGAAGGAGGAGGGCAAGTCGTCTGCTGCTGCCAAGCCCCCTGCTGCTGCCAAGCCAGCAGCGAAAGAGTCAGCTGCGAAAGAGTCAGCTGCGAAAGAGTCAGCTGCGAAAGAGTCAGCTGCGAAAGAGTCAGCTGCTTCGCCCACGGCCGCCAGGCCCGCAAAGCTCACATACGCTGAGCGCATTGAGCTCGAGGGTATCCTCGACCGGATTTCCGATTGCGAGACAAAGGTAGAAGGAGTCGAGGCTGAGCTCGCCAATGCCGGCTCACAGGCTGGGGCCGACTTCGCAGAAATCGGCCGTCGCTTGCACGCTGCCCAGGCTGAGCTCGAAGCAGTCGTCGAGCGCTGGGAATTGCTGGAGGCAAAGCAAGCCGGTAATTCGCTCTAAACCCCTGAAACATCTACGGGGGAGAGGCTAGCCAGGGGCATGAATGACTTTGTGCGAGATTTCCGCAGGTTGTAGGCCCGTCGCATAGTGCAGCCACATTCCGCGTGGTAACGTTTTCAGAGTCATGGCTACTTCAGATAAGCGTAAACAGTCTCTGTACTTTCCCGAGGAAATGCTCCTTGAGATCAAGGCCGAGGCCCAGCGACAAGACCGCTCTCTCTCCTGGATTGTGCAGAAGGCATGGAAGCTCGCCCGCACGGAAATCGCCAAGTACCCTAGTGTCAATGATATTGCTGGTGGTGACGAAGACGAGCGCGGCCGCACCGAGTAGCGCCGGATTCTAGAAGTCAGATGGGCGTTGTTCACGACCTATTTGAGGTGCTGTGGCGGGACTATCTCACCATGACTCCTCAGGCTGATCAGGTTGCCAAACTACTGACGGAGCGTGGTGAGACCATCGTCAATGACCACATCGCGCTTCGCACCTTCGCTCACGATCGAGTCGATATCGAAGTGCTTGATAGAGCCTTTGTTGATGGTGGCTATGAGCCTGTTGAGAGCTACGAGTTCAAAGAAAAGAAACTCGTAGCCTGTCACTACGAGCACGCTGAACCAGGCATGCCCAAGGTCTTCATTTCTGCACTCCTGCTGGACGAGTGCAGCAAAGAGCTGCGCGACATCGCCCATGGCCTCATCGACCAGATCCCAGTCGGGCTCGAGGCGGACTGGCGCTTTGCCTCATCGGGGCGGACTTGGCCTGTGGACTATGCGACGTATAGGTCATTGCTCGAAGAGAGCCAATACGCAGCGTGGCTGGTCGCCTTCGGCTACCTCGCCAATCACTTCACTATCGCTACGCATCGGCTCAAGAGTGTGAATTCACTCAAAGAGCTCAACGAGCTGCTCAAAGAGGCGGGGCTTCCGCTCAACCCGACCGGCGGCCTCATCAAGGGATCTCCCGGAGTGGGACTGGAGCAGAGTTCCACGATGGCTGCCTGCATTGACGTGGCGTTCGCGGATGGTACGCATAGCATCCCTTCCTGCTATTACGAGTTTGCCTACCGACATTCGATGGCGGATGGAGAGCTATTTCAAGGGTTTGTGGCCGACTCGGCAACAAACCTCTTCACCAGTACCGATCAACGGCTCGGCGACGTGCCTGGCTGAACCCACTAGGGCTTTCGGAGGTTTCCCCGTCAATTTTGATAGGGAAGTGACCGAAGCTCTAACTATGGCGAGGAGCGCACCGGCTCACGGTGCACCCGATATGGGATTTGAGGACAACCGCGAGACGCTACGCTCGAAGTTTAGCGCTGGAGGGTGTGATCCGCGTCTGGCTCGAGCTCTCAGGGAGCAGCTCGAAGATGCTCTCTCGTCAACCCACTGCTCGATTGTCATGCTCGGCCTCGATCTGGTGGGTAGTCCCTTGCGAGCTCAGATGGGGGCCACGGCTGATGACTGTGAGGCGATCATTGAGTCGGGCTTCGGTACTCAGCAGGTCATCATGACCGACCTCGAAAACGACCCTCGGGTACCGAGTTCTTGGCGTGGTCGCGGGTTCGGGGCGAGTCTCAGTACACCGATTGAGGTGGATCATAGGCACATTGGTGTCCTGCACGTGCTCGACACAAGGTCGCGGGATTTCTCGGAGTCGCATTGCGAGGCGATAGCGGATATTGGCTACATTATCGGCAAGCGCGTAGAAAAATTCTTAGGACCAGAAAAGGAAGAGCGCCGCGAGTCCTTGATGTGCAGAACTGTCTCACCGGCATTTGCCGAACTGCGAAACGCACTGGTTCCGCTTAATCTTGGCACCTCCGACCTTCGAATTGTCGCTGCTGATCTATCTCCCGTAGTTAGCAAGCTCTCAAGTTCATCTGAAGCCGAAGATGTCGCAGCGACCGTGGCCTTTGACGACCTCGTCGCCCTGATTGAGGAAATCTCACGAGCCTCGAGCAGAGTTCGCGAAGTCGTAATGGTCGTCGAGGATTTGTGGGGAGAGGGCGGGCGCACCTTGATGCTAGGGGACGTTCTTCGAACCGCTGCCAGTCTCGCCCTGCATTCGACACGCCTCGTAGGCGGCGTCACGATGCCCGACGTCTCCTCGGCGCACTCGATAGTGGGGCGGCGCTCGGTTGCGGTCGCTGGCCTAAGCCTACTGCTCTCTCGCGCCGCCGAGGCCAACGCAAGTGGCGTCACAACCGTCACTCCACTCCTGGTAGACGTTGTTGAGAACGTCGAGTATTTCGAGGTGCGCATTCAAGGCGAAAACCTAGGCGCCGACGAAGTCGATGCGATAGCTAGCGAGGTCGACGACCTCCTGCTTGGCGACGAGGACTTGGAAGTTCTACTCGATGCCCTGGTCCTGTGCCTTCGCTACACACGCGCAAACTAGGAGCCGGTCGAGTCCGGCGACATTGTTTTATGCCCGTGTACCGGCAAGGCCATATCCGGCCGGGGCCATTGCACTCTCGCGTCGATGCGAATAGAACGCAGGGGACGGTGCCCCGGGAGGCTGCTCTTTGCAAGCTGTATGCTGACCGTCGTATTGCGGTCGTATTGGAGGACATCGTGAGAGAAGCTCTAGTTCGTACTATGTGCGCTCCTAGTGGCCTTGGTTGTAGCCACTACCTCAGAGTGCGTGGGCTGACAACGACAAGGCGCGCAGCAATCCCTTCCTAGCCTGAAACCGGTGGCGGATTCAGGTTAGTTATTCGGCATCTTGAGCGGAGAAGGTTGCTCGCATGCAGAGGGGCCGGCAAGGATTCCCAATCTTCTCGCGGTCAATACGCCCTGTGAGTTGACCGCACCCAGCACCCAAGCTTTGTAGTTGGGACCGGCAATCCTCGGCACGGCAAGAGGTCCGTGCAAAGGATAGCTCTTGGTGCTGGTGACCAGGGTTGGCCTTTTCCCAACAAAGCGGATGCAACCAACCAAGGGCGCACCTTCCCCGGCGACGTTGACGATCTGATAGTCGCCGTCTCCCAGCTGCACCTCATGGCCTTCGAGTCGGTCAACTTGCGCTGCTAGATCCGCCGGCAAGGGCGCATCGAGGGTGGGGGCCATCCAAAGAGATATGGTGGCAACTGCCTCGGCGAAGCCGGCTAGCACGCGGGGCCGAGGGTCGAGAAGTAGTCGTGCAGAAGGAGGAGGGCCGCCACCTCCAGAGACTCAAACTGCAGGCCCATACCCGCGGCTTGAATCGGGGAACTCGCGCAGGTCCAACGAACATCGGCGCGCAGGATGAGCTCGTGGTCTTGCTCGGGAACTTGAATGCAGACCTCCAAGGCTGTGCCCACGGACTCCGGAAACTCGGTGAGCACGAAGGACCCACCGACACCGATATTGGCGGTAACTGTCGTGCACTCCAGAGGGCCAGCCGCGGTGGCCTCGCCATCAGCCCGACGATAGAGTACGTCAACTCGCCGACCTGCCTGAGATCGCCCGCGAAAGTGATTGCGCCGCTCTCTCTCAATGCCCTTTGAATTGCTCTGCAAGATTCGCTCAACTCCCTGAGAAGACTAGACTAACCTATGCTGGCCGCCGAGCAAAGGGTTTGACCGATAGACGCTTGGAGAGTAGGGTGCGGCCGCTGTGAAGGTGCACTTGATTGGGATTGGGGGGACGGGCATGGTGGCCCTTGCTGGGCTATTGCAAGCCACTGGGCACCAGGTGCGTGGCTCGGATGGTCCAATCTATCCGCCTATGAGCGACCAGTTGGCAGCCCTCGAAATCGAAGTTACCGAGGGCTACGCACCGGAGAATCTCGACTGGGAGCCGGACTTGGTCGTAGTCGGCAACACCTGCAAGAAGGACAATGCAGAGGCTCGGGCGGCAGAAGATCGGGGCCTAGAGATCTCTTCCCTGCCGAGAGTGTTGGGAGAGCTTCTCCTGGAGGGCCGCGAGCCGGTCGTAGTGGCTGGTACCCACGGCAAGACGACAACATCCTCTCTCATGTCCCACATGCTGATCACGGCGGGTCGGGATCCGGGAGTCTTTGTCGGCGGCGTACCGCTGAACATGGGCCAGGGGTGGCGCCTGGGCGAGGGGGCCGAATTCGTTCTCGAGGGCGATGAGTACGACTCCGCTTTCTTCGACAAGCGATCAAAATTTCTCCATTACAAGCCGAAGTACGCGGTGCTTACTTCCATCGAACTCGACCACGTAGACATCTTCTCCTCCATGGACGAGGTCCGTGCCACGTTCCGAAAGTTCGTGCAGTTGATTCCTCGCGATGGCTTTCTGATGGTCTGCGCTTCATCATCTGAAGCTCTCGCCATTGCTGAGGCATGTGGGGCACAGGTCGAGCGCTATGGTCTCACCAGCGGCGCCGTCGACGGAGACTTGGAGTGGAGTGCGAAGCAGGTCGCAGTGCTGCCATCGGGACGCTGCCGCTTCGATGTTTACCGCTTCGGCGAACTCTACGATCGTTACGAAATGCTCATGAGTGGGCGGCACAATATCGAGAATGCACTCGCATGTGTCGGAGTGGCCCATCTCCTGGGAATATCCCGAGCACAAATCGTCGCCGCACTTGCGAGTTTTTCTGGCGTCGCTCGCCGGCAAATGTTCCGTGGTCTCGCGCAGGGGGTCACAATAATCGAAGATTACGGCCATCATCCCACAGCTATTGCAGTTACTCTGGAGGGGCTGCACAGGCGCTTTGCGGGGCGCAGGCTGGTTGCGGTGTACGAGCCGCGTACGGCCACTTCACGGCGCAAGACGTTCCAGCGAGAGTTCGCCGAAGCGTTTGCCAATGCCGACGAGCTGGTGGTCGGCGCTCTGTACTCCCCTGACAAGATAGCGAAGGAAGATCGCTTCGAGCCTGAGCGTCTCGCGCTCGATGTTCATCAGGATGGTACGCCCGCAACATGCATCAAGGATGTCGATGGTATCGTGCGGCACGTGACCGAATCGGTTCGTCCTGGCGATGTGGTTGTGGTCTTCAGCACAGGTGACTTCAACGGTATTTTCGACAAACTCCTGGCGGCGCTCGGCGATGCCATGGTTCCCGCGCAGCGCCATCATTTCGAACCCATCATTGGTCTACTTGAGAAACTAGGTCTGGGTGTTGCGGACATAGACGAAGAGAAGATGTCTGAGTTCTTCGCACTCGAGAACGAAGACGGCGTGATGGGGTGCGTGGGGCTCGAAGTCTTCGGTGAAGATGCAGTCTTGCGTTCCCTTGCTGTTGCTCCCGCTGGCCGAGGTATTGGCTACGGTTGGATGCTGGCCGATACTGCGATCGACATGGCGCGCTTCCGAGGTGTGAAGCGCCTCTATCTTATTACGGCCAAGGCCAGTGACTTCTTCGCTGCCAAGCACGGGTTTCGCATCGTCGACCTTTCTACAGCTCCTGAGTCGGTCTCCGGGTCTACGACCTTTGCGCATCAGAGCGACTCTCTGGTGCCGATGCGTCTGGATCTATGACGGAGGCAGTCGTTTCCGAGCATCGCGAGTATTTGCGAATCGCTCGGGCGGTGGGGCACGAAGCTGCGGAGCTTCTGTGTGAGGCCCAGCAAGAAATCGGGGTCATTCGAACGAAGAGCAACGAGCGCGACCTCGTTACCGAGTGGGACACGCACACAGAGGAACTCATCCTCGCTCGTCTTGCGGAATTCACTCCGGGAATTGCGGTCCTAGCCGAGGAGACTGGCAAGCACGGCGACACGGAGGCCGAGCTGTGCTGGGTCATCGATCCCATCGATGGCACCGTGAACTTCGCGCACGGCATCCCTCTTTTCTGTGTCTGTATTTCTCTCGAAGTTGCGGGCCAACCGGTCGCGGCCGTGGTGGAAGCGCCAGCTATGGGCTGGACCTTCAGCGCGAGCCTAGGTGGTGGCGCTCACATCCGGGTGTCAGAGAGGGAACTTGCAATGCAGGTGAGCCAGACCACAGAGCTAGCCAAGTCGATGTTGGCCTCGGGCTTCCCATACGACCGTGCAGCGACAAGCCACAACTTTGCCCAGTGGGAGCACTTCCAACGCAAGGCGGGGGCGTGTCGGCGATTTGGCGCTGCTTCGCTAGATCTCTGCATGGTGGCGCGCGGTTGGCTGGACGGCTATTGGGAGACCAGGCTCTCACCATGGGACCTATCGGCAGGCGCACTTATCGTACGAGAGGCTGGCGGATGCGTGACTGGCATCACCGGCGATACCTTCTCCTCACGATCGGGCCACGCGATCGCGTCCAATGGTGGTATTCATAAGGAGATTCTCGCCGAATTGGCGATCGTTGGGACTCCCAAGCTATGAAGCCGTTAACACTTCGCATCTTTGTTCTCTCTCTTCTCCTAGCGGTGGGGGGCGTGACTGCTGCACACGCGCAAGCGGGGGGCGACCCAGTGAAGAAACGTGTCGACGTCGAGTCGGTGCAAGGCGTGCTCGCGGTGCAAAGTCTCGATGGTTGGCTCCTCGCCGACTCAAAGGGCAAGAACAGCATCGCAGTCGAACTAGTTGTCCCTGAAGCTAAGACGAGCCGTCAGTGGTTCTACTTCATTCCCTCCTTTGGCCAGCCCAGTATTCTCGTTCACAAGAGCGAGGCGTTGGCGTTCGTGAATGTTCCCGGCACGAAAATCGAATACAGCGGGTATCGAGACCTCAAGACCGGTCTACGAACTCTTCTTGGCAGTGCGAAGAATATCGCCATGGAGTACGCACCGAAGTCGGGCATTGCTAGCTTGACGCGCGTCGATTCCTCCACCATTTCGATGGTCAAGAAGAGTGGCGTTTCGATTTCATCGTCCGCCGACCTCGTGCAATTCACTAAGTCTCTGTGGGGCCCCGAAGGTCGAGTGGCCCACTACGTCGCGGTTCACCACTTGACCAAACTCCGCGATGAGGCACTGGCGTTCGTTTCGGAGAGGGTCTCGAGCAAGCGGCCCGTGAGCGAGCACGATGTCAGAGCATTCCTCGACAACGGCTATCGAGCACGAGGGCTTCGAGGCACAATCTCGGTGGCCATCGGAGACAATACCGCGAAGCCCAACTATGTGCCAAGTGTGCGCTCTTCGCGTGCCATCAAAGAAGGGCATCTCTTGGTGCTACGGCTTACCGGAGCGGTTATCGACAGTGATCGTCCGATTCACGCAAGCCTCAGCTGGGTCGCCTATGTAGGCGAGACGGTTCCCGAGCGTTTTCATCGAGTCTTCCGAGTGGTCTCGGCCGCACGAGACACGGCGATTGGCTTCATCAAGAGTCGCGCGAGCAAACGACGATTACTCAAGGGCTTCGAAGCCGACCAGCTGGCTCGCGGGGAGATTGGCAAGTCTGGAATGGCCTCCCGCTTTTTGCATCGCACAGGCCATTCACTGGACACGAGCCTGCACGGAGATGGTGCCAACCTCGATGACTATGAGAGCCACGACACTCGGAATCTGGTCGTCGGCTCCGGGTTCACGGTAGGGCCTGGGCTCTACATGACCGGCGACTTTGGCATTCAGACCACTGTCAGCGTGCATATGATTCAAGGTGATATTGAGGTCAGCACGCCTCTGCAGACGAGAATTACGCCGATCCTCTAGAGATCTCTGAACGTAGCGCTTCCGTTTCCCTCAAGGTTGGCCCCCGATGGTCCGATCCTGAGATTAGACATGGGAGGGCAAGATACGCATGAGGGGAACGTCGCGGGCGCGACCCCCGCACGGAGATTCGACGTCCTATTGGTGGAGCCATCGCGGTTCTACGCAGCCCACATTGAATCACTGCTAGCTCCCGAAGGGGCACAGTGCGAGCGCGTCCAGACAGCCAAGGAGGCCAAAGCGTCTCTGGCCCACGGTGAATTCGATCTAGTCTGTGTTTCATTGCAATTAGAGGACTCAACCGGCCCGGAGCTGGTTCGTCATATTCGCTCGGAGCCTGGCATGGGCAGGGTTCCCCTTGTCATGGTGACTGCGGAGCAGAGCCAAGAGGTCTTCGAAGACGCGTACCAAGCGGGCTGCACCGAAGTCTTCTTCCGAGGCGAGCTTGACAGGCTGGCAGAGTATCTCTCCACGTTTGCAAAGAATCGAGCGGAAGACCGTCGGCTAGTCGGGCGGGTTCTCTACCTCGAGGACACCAAGTGGTTGGCTGCAGTGACCATCGGCGTTCTGCACAATCTCGGGCTAGCCGTGGAACACTTTGTCGCAGTAGCTCCTGCTCTCGAAGCATTTCGGTCCGGGGAGTTTGATCTAATCATCACAGATATAGTGCTCGAAGGAGCGCAGAGTGGAGTCTCGCTGGTCCACGAGGTACGCCGGATGAAAGATCGTCGAGCGACCATTCCTATTTTGGCAATGACCGGATTGGATGATGCGGCGAGGCGCATCGAGCTCTTTCGCGCTGGCGTGAGCGACTATATTTCAAAGCCGGCGATCACGGAGGAACTCGTCGCGCGAGTTAGCAGTCTCGTTGTCAACAAACAGTTGCTTGAGACCGTTGAGAGACAGCAAGAGCAGCTCATGCGCATGGCAACAGTGGATACCCTCACGGGGCTCTTTAACAGGCGCCATCTCACTAGCATGGCGTCTGCGGCAATTGCCCGTGCTAGGGCTGAGAACACCCCTCTTTCCGTTGCAATAGTCGATATCGATTTCTTCAAGAAGCTCAACGACACACATGGGCACCAGGTTGGTGATCTTGTACTCAGCGCCATGGGCGAGCTCCTCCTAGAGTTCGGCGAAGCAGTTGACGCGGTGCCATCTCGATTTGGAGGAGAAGAGTTTCTCATGATGTGGGAGGGCAAAGGTGTTGAAGAGACACTGGCGCATACTGAGGATTTGCGGCGCCAGATAGAAGACTTGCATCCCGATGGATACGCGGTCACTGCTAGCATTGGAGTTTCCGTCTACGAGACGGGGGATTCATTCGAAGTGCTTTTTGAGCGTGCGGATCGAGCACTGTATAGAGCAAAGGCCGATGGTCGAAATCGGGTCTGTCACGGGCTGCCCGTAGCCGCTTAATCGCATTACGATGAGCGCATGCTCATTGCGCAGATTTCCGACTCCCACGTCGTGCCATCAGATTCTGAGAATGGCAAGCTCATGGGAACGTGCGCACACCTCGAAGACGCGGTTGCTCATCTAGTCTCTTTCCGGCCAAGACCAGATGCGGTGTTGGTAAGCGGCGATTTGGTTGAAGATGGCAGTCGGGAGGAATACAAGCTTCTGATTGCTATCCTAGCTCCGCTCAAAGCTGACATTCCCGTCTACGTTGCGCCGGGCAACCATGACGAGCGCGAAACCATGCGCGAGATGATGCGGACTGCAGGCTATGACTATCTTCCTGAGGCGGGGTTTCTGCACTACACAGCTGACCTGGGCGAGCTGCGTCTAATTAGCCTCGATACGCTGGTGCCTGGTGAGCCTGGCGGGCATCTTTGCGCCGAGCGCCTGGCTTGGCTCGATGCGCGACTTGAGGAGGACAAGCGTCCGACTCTCATCATGCAGCATCACCCACCGTTCGCGACGGGCCTCGTTCGCATGGACACCATGGGGGTCGCCGAGACTGCTCCCGAGGCGTCGGTCGTCGGCAAATACAACCATGTCCTTCGCATCCTCTGTGGGCATCTACATAGATCCATCAGCTGTGGCTTTGCCGGCACGATGGCAATGACCGCGCCGAGCTGTGCCCACGCGGTCGAGCTGGATTTGCAAACTGAGGGGCGCCTCGCAGTGCTTCGCGAACCTCCGGGGGCAAGCATTCATCTGTGGCGAGATGGTTGTCTCGTTACGCACACAAGCTTCATTGGCGAGTATGGAGCTCCATATGTCATTGCAGAATGAGCCTGTATCTGCGGCCATTCTCAATGGTGGCAAGGCAAGGCGCATGCACGGTGCAGACAAAGCGCGCCTCGCTATCGACGGCGCACGCATAGCTGATATGCAACTCGCACTCCTGCGCTCGCGCTGCGCTCCCATCGCCATGGTGGTCGCCAAGGCAGAGCAGGTTGAGGGGCTTGGCGTCGAGCCCATCTTCGATCGCATCGGCGGGCAGGGCCCCCTCGATGGCATTGCGGCCGCCCTGGCGTGGAGTCCACATCCATGGGTGCTGGTACTGGCCTGCGACATGCCTGATGTGAATCCTGCGCTCCTCGATGCGCTTCTCGGTGCGCGAGAGGATTCCCATGACATTGTGGCAGGCCAGGGCCTTGGAAGGGTTCAGCCCCTGGTGGCTCTCTACCACCGACGTCTCTTGCCAGTGCTCGATGCCGCGTTAGCTTCTGGCGACCGGCGCGCGAGCCGTCTGCTCCTAGAGCCTCCACCAGGGGTCAAAGTGCACCTCCTAGACGAAGCCGAGGTGCGTCGGATCGACCCGGAAACGAAGTCGTTTCGGAATCTTAACAGCCCCGAAGATCTTTCCCAAAGCTAGGGGCCAATCGAGTATGGTCCGCGCCCCATGCGGATTGGCAGCTTCGAAGTAAAGACCCCTGTGCTACTGGCACCGATGGCGGCGGTTACCGACTTACCGTTTCGAACCATAGTAGAAGAGTTCGGAGTCGGTCTCACGATCACCGAGTTTCTGAGCGCCGACGCCATCAAACACGGCGATAGCAAGACGACGGATAAGATGACGGCCAGCCTCGGAGGGCGAAAGTTCGGTGTGCAGATCTTTGGGCGCACAGACGAGGCCATGATTCAAGCTGCCGAACTCGCCGTGAGCATCGGAGCCTCACTTGTCGACATCAATATGGGTTGCCCAGCCAAACGTGTCGTCGCCGGCGCCTGCGGTTCCGCACTAATGCGCGAGCCCGAGCTCGCACAGCACTTGGTTCGCATCGTCGATAAGGCTGTGGGGCCAGAGGTCGCGGTCAGCGTGAAACACCGAGCCGGGTGGGACAACGAGGACATCAATGCTCCCGAGTTTGCGTGCGCGATGGTTGAGGCTGGTGCCAAACTCATCACCGTGCATGGCCGAACGCGCAAGCAGGGCTTCACGGGCAATTCGTCCAACGAGATCATTCGGCGGGTTCGCGAGCAAGTGCCTGCAAGCATTCCCGTTGTGGGTAATGGTGATGTTGTGGACGTTGAGACATTCTTGCGCATGCGAGAGGAAACCGGATGTGATGCCGTGATGATCGGCCGCGGGGCTCTTGGCAATCCGTGGCTCTTCCGCTCTATCAAGGCAGTGGCAGAGGGCGAGCCCGACCCTGGCCCGCCGACGATTGAGGAGCGCTACGACGTCTTCAAGCGCCACATCTGCCATATCCTCGAACTCAAGTCGGGGCCCAAGGTGGTGCACGAGGTACGCAAGGCTTCGTCCTGGTATGCCAAGGGATACCGAGGGTGCAATGCGCTGCGCCAGCGAGTCTGGCAGATTCCCGACGCAGACCAAGTGCTGCGTGAGTGCAGTGCCTACTTCGAAGAGCTGATCGCTCGTCGGTCTAGCTACTACGTTGCCGTCGACAACTACAAGCAGACGCTCACCCGTGCACTCGGCGACGAGGGCAAGGGCGACATCGGCGACATCGGCGACATCGGCGACATCGGCGACATCGGCGATAACCATGCCGAAGAACTCGCCCTGGCCGGCAAGGTGCTGCGTCGCAGCGTCGGTCGCTAGTACGGCGTATGGCGGATATCAACCGTCGCCAAACCATGGGGCGGCAGTTTGGCGGTCTAGGCCGACACATGCTCTGCCAAGAACTCCAGGCAGCTCCGGTACCAGAGCTCGGCATTGCGAGGCCCAAGGATCCAATGGTTCTCATCGGGGAAGGCGAGCAATCGCGCGTCGACACCGCGTCGCTGTAAGTCCTCGAAGAGCATGAGTGCCTCGGAAATCGGAACTCGATAGTCCTTTTCACCATGGGTAATGAGCACAGGCGTCTTCCACTGATCTACGTAGCGATGCGGTGAGTAGCGATCGTAGACCTCGGGTGCATCGCTCGGGTGCAAGCCCATGTGATGTGCCCAATACGCCGGCCAGTCGGTGGTGCCGTGGAATGCGCTCAACCTATAGAGACTTGCGTGGGTGATGATCGCGGCAAACCTCTCGGTTTGGCTACCGATCCAGTTGCTCATGTAGCCGCCAAAGGACCCGCCCATGGCCATCATGTTCTTCGAGTCGACATCGTTGCGTGCACTCACCGCATCGGCCACCGCCATCAAATCGTGAAAGCAAGCATTGCCCCACTCATTGCCAACTATGCCCTCGATGAACTCCTGGCCAAATCCTGTGGAGCCGCGGGGGTTGGGCAATACGACGTTGAAGCCCGCATCAATGAAGGGCAGGGGATTCCATCGCCAGTGCCATCCATCGGTCCACGAGTGCACCGGACCGCCATGAATCCAAAAGAGCGTAGGTCTCGGTGTTTTGGTCTCGTTGTCTTGTACTGGGGAGAGGACGAAATACTGAATGGCGGTACCACCGTCTCCGCGAGCTTCGAGGGACTCAACACCGAGTGGCGCGTCGCCTTTCATTCCACTCTGCGGCGAACACAGCCGAAGTTCGGCATTGGGCGAAATCTGTGCAACGAAAACTTCAGGAGCCCGTGTGAAGGATGCTCGCAGTCCGATGAGAGAATTGCCGGAACATGAGATGTGGCTGTGTGTACCGCCGGATGTGCTGCTCGTTATTCGGGTGACGGTATCGTCTTCCAAGCAAAGCTTGTAGACTGGAGAGTGCCCGAGGTGGGGTGCCGTGACCAGTAGTTTGCCTTCTCCATGCCAATCTCCGATACTCGGGCTGCAGTCCCAGCCCTCGGCTGCGAGACGCACATTGCCGGATTCCACGTCGTAGATGGCGATTCGCAAAGGCCCATGGCTTCTTGCCTCGCGCAGATGTTGAACCGTCGCGACACTTGCACCCGATGGTGAAAAACGGACATCTTGATGCGTGATTCGATCCGATAGTCCCAGGTGCCGCTGGGTCGCGAATGCTGTATCGATGATGAGAAGACTACTATCGTTGAGACGATCAAGCCCTGGCCGCAAACTTGCCGACGCTACGCATCTTCCGTCTGCACTGAGATCCCACGCAAGTCCATGAGGCGCATCGAGCTCTCTATCGAAGTTCGGGCACAGGTCTCGGCGATTGGCACAGAGGCCGTCACCTAGCTCATACGCAATGAGATGCGGACTGGGGCCTCCAGTCCAGCTATCCCAGGAGCGGACATTCATAGTCGCGTACATGCGCCCGGATGGGCCATTATTAGCCCTATCGCGATGTACTTCGCGTTGCATTGCATGGGGGATACCCAGCGATACTTTGGCGAGAACTACCAGGGTCTTGCCTGCAACCTTGAACTCCACAACGCCCAAGGGCTCATCCGTAACAGGCTGCGCCCTGCCATCCGCTCCTCGGCGCCAAACCTGCTGCACCTCGGCGGCGTCATCGAGCTCGGTCTTCTCCTTGCTAAGGAAGTAGAGAGTACCGTCGCTGCCGTAAGCAGGAGCGCTGCAGCCATCATCATGGTTGGCCAACCGCTCGGGCTTGCTATTCCCCTCGAGAGGAATGCTCCAGAGTTCGGATATTCGTTTCGACTTCTCGGAGTTGAGGCGAGTTACCGCGATGGCGGCCAGGCGGCCACTTGGATGCGGGGTAACGGCTACGACTTGCCCCAATTGAAGTAGTTGCTCGAGATTCATACTTGCTCCCAAAGAGGCATCACGTGCGAGCACCGAAGAGCGGGCAGGACTACATGGGCCGGCTGAATTGGTTTCTCACCCATGCTATTCCAGCTCTGTCGACGGTAGCATGCGGCGCTACGGTGGTAACTCTGTCGCCAGAACTCCTGCGGGATCAGCCAGGAGCTTTCCACCGGGCGTGAGGGTCACATCCACTGTTTTCCCGTTTCGCTGCGCCGAGAGCGTATAGCCTGCATTGGCTTGTAGCCCGGTCCACCAGAGCCGTGTTGAGGTCTTTGCAGTAATTTCTAGTTTGAGAACTTCTGGGGAATACTCCTTAGCATTCTTAGGGAAGAGAACGAGGTCATTCCCGGACAACGCTCCAATGATTCTGTCCGATTCTACCGGCTGTGTAGGTACTGTGGTGGGCGCATCGCTTGCCCGCACGACGGCCAAGTAGCGGACTTCGTCATGCTCTCTCGCCGCCTCGGCCAAGAGTCTTCCCGTATAGCGCTCCCCTGGGTACTGTGAGTGCTTGCCCTGCGGGGCTTGGTAACGAAGCTCTATTCCCTTTGGGTGCACAAGTTGTACCCCAACGTGGGAACCGGCTCTGAAGCTTGCCTGTGATCCTGAGAGTGCCGGCTTGCTGTTCACATGCATCTGCCAACCGCGAGTCCCCTTTCGCGACTTCGGAGTACTCACGATTCTGTCATATATGAAGAGCCTATCGTCGGAGAGATCTATAGACGGTTTGAGCCAGACGATGTGTCGTTCCACAGCCTGGTACGAGAAACTATGGTGGCGCCCCGACGTATACGCACCCAATAGGTCGGTCATGACGTGGGCGTAGTTCTTGTTTGCACTTGCCCTGAGAATGCCTGCGGGCTTTGTGGGCTCGAGATGAAACTGCCCAACACGCTTGCTTCTGTTGTCGAAGCCAATTTCAAGGGCAGGAAAGTTGTGGCCTTTTGCTTGCGCCGAGGGGCCGTCGTAGCCGAGATCCTCGTTGGTGATCCACACGCCCTTTCGGTAGAGCTGGAACGAGCCTGCGTCTTCGTGCGCATGGTCGGCTCCAGACCAGCCGGCACGAAAGGTAGAAAACGAGGCGTCCTTGTCAAATCCCGTACGGTCAAAGAACATGCCCATGCTCTAGTCATAGAACGAAGTTGCGAGCCCCCTGTTGTCGCCACGGGCAGCGATACCATCGTGTGCAAAGAGCAGCACGGCCCAGGTTCCGCCATAGTCATCCGCAGGGAATAGGTTGTCCATGTGCCACCGGGCATGGCCCGCCGCTACGCTGCGTCCCGCGCGATCGAGTAGCCATCTCAGCTGATTGTTCTCGAGCTCGTTGGCGACCCAGAAGTTTCGCATCGACGTGATAAGAGTAAGGGCCGCCCGCCTGTACTTCTTAGACTTGGTGCCGTGATAGAGAAGGGCGGCGGAGAGGCATTCTCCAAAGTCATGCTCCGAACCGGAGCTCGCTGCATCGAGCACCGAGCCTCCCATGACGCCAACCCACTTCTTCCAGCTACGATCGCCGCTTTGGTGGCGCTTTCTGAGAGTTGCGAGTTGGGCGCCTGAGGCGATCACTCGTGGGCTCTTTGTGGACAAGGCTAGATCCGGGGCCTCGGCGGTCCAGATTTCAGCAATATTACTTGTCGGCTCACTCGGCTTGTCGTAGTCATTGAGTGGTGCTACCGATACGTAATACTTTGTCTTAGGAGCCATCTCCGTGACGATTTGCGGTTGGACAATGCTGTGTCCTGCATAGGCGAATACGCGGAACGTCTTCTTGCTGGTGTTGCTCAGTCGTCGGATAGCCTTGCCCGAACGAACGTCGCCAGGCTTCGTGCTCCACGCAATGACATAGTCCTGCCCGTACCGAGTGGTCTTCGGCGAAGTGAAGCCGAACCAACCTCCATAGGGCGTTACGTGTTGCGCTCGCAAATCGACGATGGGCCCGCCTTTTGCTAGCGAGACATAGTCCTCGTCACAAAAATCGCCGATGCCATCGCCATCCGCGTCTCCCTGATCGAGGTCATAGATGTTTGGGCAGTGATCTTCGCTACTCGGGATCCCATCGCCGTCTGGGTCTGGGTGCCAGTTGGTATCAGAGGCAATACGAATCGTCTCGGAGCAGTCACGGCCGGTGGATGAGTCACAAGCCAACTCTTCCGCGGGCACAGAGGGCTTTGAGGGCCCCGCTCCACCGCAGTGAATGCAGAGGGCAGCCAACAAGAGTCTCTGGGTGAAGCCTATGTTGGTCATGAAGGGGGAGCATCGCAGATTCCGTATCGGAGAGAGAGTCGATTGACTCGAGACCTATCGGGGGTTCTTTGGTATATCTTTTGTTGCGCCATGGCTCGATCTCGAAACTCAGGACGCCCCCGCTACGCAAGAAGATTCCCATGATTCGATCCTCGTCTTTTCAACTAGCTGTATTCACTCTCTCGCTAGGGGCTGTGGAGCCTGTGGTTCAGGCAGCATTACAACGCCGAGCGGAGACTTGCCGAACGGAGACTCTGGTGATGGCTCCGATTTCGCTGTCGTCACACCGGGAGTCGACATCGCCGACATTGGCATGAGCTGCCACGAAGCGTTCACCCCGTAGCAGAGCATTTGGAGCCAGGCTCAGGCTTCCTAGTTCCTATTCGAGAGCCACTGCGGGTCGTCCGCGCGGATTTCACCGCGCTCGATCTTCCCACGCAAATCCTTTTCGCGTTGCCCGCAGCTGGCAATAGCCTTGTGGATCTTGTCGGCGCATTTCTTGTAGAGGGCTGCACGCGGCTTGCTATTGGTGAACTCATCGTAGTCCACTGGGTCGCCGAACGTGACGATGAGTGAGTGATCGCGCTTGGCGTTGAGTTTGAAGCTGGTGCGGACAGAGTCCACAAAGTCGTTGTTCAACCCATTTACAAAAATCGGTACCACCAATGGCTTGGCTCGCAAGACGATCTGCCCAATGCCAGGCTGCGCAGGCAAGAGCTTGTATGGATCACCCTGGTTGCGCTTCCCCTCCGGGTGCAAGCCAACCATGCTGTTGGGCCTGTCGAGCACGTCGCAGACGTGATCGATCGCCGCTTCGTTGAGTGCACGCTTTTCCTTGTCGCGATATATTGGCGGGTACATGACGCCTCCACCGATGGCAAAATTGACCGCAATGCCCATTGGGCGGTCATAGAAAAATTCTGAGCGAACCGGGAAGCAGAGATTGCGAGGCCACTTTGCTCCAGCGTTGTAGAGTGAGAAAAGGTAGAGGTAGGAGTCGAAGAACGATCGGTGATTGCAAGCGAAGAGCACTCCTCGATCGCTCGGTGGCGGCACCAACCAATCAATGTTGTCGGCATACGTTCGCCTGGACATGGAGGGGTACATCCACCCGTAGGAGAGCCTACGAACGAATGGATATTGGAGTGCCTTGCTTACGATCGGGCCGTTGACTAGACGCCCGGCAGCTAGCGCGATTCGCTCGACAGTTTGTAGTCGCGCCTCCAAATCCGATGCCATGCGCGCTTCCATAGCACAGCGCGACTAGGCTAGCTTCGCTTGGTCTTGAGGCATTTCCTCCTATTTCTCTTTCTCAGCGCCTGCACGCCGACGGCATGCAGCGAGGAAGAGCAAGAGACGCATCGCGAGGTTGAGATCCTGATAGGTGAACCGGGTCCAGCCGTGAAGGAGGCAGAGCGGCGCCTGTTGGAACGTGGACGCAGTGCCATCGCCATTCTTGAAACGGGCCTCTACCACGCCGACCCCATTGGCCGCATACGCATCGTTAGGACGTTGGCCAAGCTAGAGATGGAAGAAGCGATGCCGGTAATCCAGCACATAGCCGAACGAGACGACGATCCTCTCGTCCGAGAGACGGCGGAGGCCGCTCTACGGAAGACGGCAATCGTGTCGCCAACAGAGTGACGCGTATTCAACCTGCGATCTCGTCCCTTGAGAGGGAAGCGCGTGGGGCCTCGCGGATGTGCCCCCGCCGTCTTGACACCTAGCTCACATCGCTCGTATTTTCCGCACGTTCTGGCGCCCCTTAGCGCCTCGCAAGGCCGCGATGTCACTCAAATTTTCCGATGAAGCAACAAGCAAGCTGGAAGTCCTCTACGAGCGCTACCCCAGCAAGCAACCCGTGATTTTGGCAGCGCTGCATTTGGCGCAGAAGGAGTTCGGTGATTTGCGCGACGAGGTCATCGACCTCGTTGGCGAAACGCTCGATCTATCCTCCGCGCATGTCTACGGTGTTGCAACGTTCTACACCATGTTCCGGCGAAAGCCCGGTGGCAAAACTAGCGTGCGAATCTGCACCAACGTCGCCTGCATGTTGCGCGGCGGCTACGACGTCTTGGCGGCCTTCGAAGAGAAGCTAGGCCTCAAGAAAGGCGAGAGCAATGACGAGTTCAGCGTCATCGAGGAGGAGTGCCTTGCCGCCTGTGCAAACGCCCCCGCGGTCGTCTGCGGAACCAAGTACTTCCTCGATGTAACGCCCGACCAAGTCGACGAAATTGTCGAGTTTCTCAAGTCCAATCCACACCCCGAATCTGAGGTCGCGTAGTGCCTGCTGAAATCGGAACTGTTCTCGTCACCAGGCGTTTTGGGGACGAAGAAAACAAGAAAATCACGTCCTATGAGGCTCAGGGGGGCTACAAAGTCGCTCGAGCGGCCATGGTCAAGACCCGCGAAGAAATCGTAGATGAGGTCAAGGCATCGAACCTTCGGGGGCGCGGAGGCGCTGGCTTTCCAACGGGCCTCAAGTGGAGCTTCGTTCCCAAAGATGCCACCGATGTCCACTTGGTCGTCAACTGCGATGAGTCGGAGCCCGGAACCTGCAAGGACCGCGAGCTCGTCTACTGGGATCCGCACCTACTCATCGAAGGCATGATCATCGCGGCGCACGCACTCGGCGCGGTTCACAACTACATCTACATTCGCGGCGAGATGATGCGCGAGTACGCAGTGCTTGTTAAGGCTGTCGAAGAAGCTTACGCACGCGGCTACCTTGGTGAGAAGATAATGGGTTCGGGCAAGCAGGCTTGTCACATAACTGTGCACCGCGGCGCAGGCGCCTATATCTGCGGCGAAGAAACCGCGCTACTCAACTCTCTCGAAGGGCTTCGCGGCCAGCCTCGTTTGAAGCCGCCATTCCCCGCCATCAAAGGTCTCTTTGGTAAGCCCACCGTGGTCAACAACGTTGAGACCATCATGAACATCCCGTTCATCGTTGAGAAGGGTGGCCAGTGGTTCGCCGACCTAGGTGTCGGTCGCTCCGGCGGCACTCGCACAGTCTGCGTCTCAGGCCACGTGGAAAAGCCCGGCGTCTACGAGCTTCCGATGACCATCACCTTCCGCGAACTCATCAATGACATCTGCGGCGGTGTTTGGAAGGGCCGCAAGTTCAAAGGTCTCATTCCCGGCGGCACCTCGATGCCGCCTCTGGGCGAGTCGGAGATTGACGTTCCCGTCGAGTTCGACGCATTGGTGACCGACGAGCGAATCAAGCCCGTCGAAGTGACCGAAGGGGTCAACTTTGACATGGGCGGCGGGCGAGAGCTCCGCACCATGGCTGGCTCCGGAGGCATCGTGGTCTTTGACGACCAAACCGATGTTGTCGCGCTCACTTCGCGCATCATGGGCTTCTACCACCACGAGTCCTGTGGCCAGTGCACTCCCTGTAGAGAGGGAACCGGCTGGATGGACAAAATCTGCAAGCGCCTGGCAAACGGTGAGGGCAAGGTTGGCGACGTCGAGCTTCTCGGCAACATTGCCAATGGCATCGCCGGCAATACGATTTGCGCCCTCGGCGAGGCAGCTGCCTGGCCGATGATGGGCTTTCTCACCAAGTTCCGCAGCGAGTTCCTCGCAAGAGAAACGGTTGGGAAAGCCGACGGCAATGAAGGAGAGGCGGCATGAGCAATCTGCCTATCAGCAAGTGTCTTTCGTGGTTTGGGGTATCGGCGCTGGCCATCTCTGTGGTCTTTGGTTTCGACCTGAGCATCGCCGCTGCCGCCGCAGACCATGCGGCGGAGAGCACGGTCAACACATTTATTAGCGACGAAAAGGGCGGGGGGGGCAAGGGCGCTGCTTTTGTCTTCTGGATCTTTGCTCTCTCTTCCTTGGGGGGCGCCATCTTCGTCATCACGCGCAACAACATGGTCACTGCGGTCATGGGGATGGTGGGCACGTTCTTCGCCATCGCCGGCCTCTACCTCATGCTCTACGCCTCCTTCTTGGCGGTCATGCAGGTCCTGGTCTACGCCGGCGCCATCATGGTGCTCTTCGTCTTTGTCATCATGATTCTCAATCGTCCCGAGGACGAGCCTTGGGTCATGCACGGCATCTTGGGCAAGGGCGTCGCCGCTCTAGGCCTGCTCTATCTTTTTAAGCGTCTCGCCGGAATTCTCTGGGAGGTGAAGGATGTGCAACCGCTCGTTCTCGACAAGGCTGCACTCAATGTCGATGTAGTACTCAATCACTCCGACCCAGCCCTGGCTGCTGGAGCCGTCGAAGCCATTACTCGAACCTACGAGTTTGGCTCGGTGGAAGGCGTTGGCTACACACTCTTCTCTAAGTATCTCTTTCCCTTCGAGGCGGTCTCGATCGTGCTCTTGGTTGCCGTGGTTGGCGCAATCGCCATTGCCCGCCCCACCGAAGAAGAGAGTGCGGAAGATGCCGCGGAAGCTGAAGCCGCCAAGGAGGCGTCATGAGCGTCTTTTATGACATAACGGTCAGCCACTTCCTTGTGTTGGCTGCCGCGCTCTTCACAGTGGGCATTGCAGGCGTCCTTCTCCGCAGGAACGCCCTCATCGTCATGATGTCCATCGAGCTCATGCTCAATGCCGCCAACATAACGGTACTCGCCTTCTCGCGAGGCTTTGCTGGCAACAACCACGAGGCCGCCTATCAGGGACAGGCCTTTGCGCTCACTGTCATCGCGATTGCTGCCGCCGAGGCAGCTGTCGGTCTTGCCATTGTCGTGACCGTCTTTCGGACACGCCGCCACTCAGACATTGATCGTCTGACTATGCTCAAGAATTAGGGTTACTTCGCTGTGCAGAAGACGAACAATCTCCTATTCCTGATTCCGCTCTTGCCGCTGGCAGGCGCCTTCTTGAACCTATTTGTGTGGAGGCTCCTCGCTCCTTTAACCGGTAAGTACCGGCAGAGCGACTCGCTAACCCACACCACAGCTATTGCATCCGTGCTCGGTGCCTTCGGCCTGGCTTGCTACCTGGTCGGTGTACCGCTTTGGAAACAATACTCAGCCTGGCACGCGCTTGGTGATGCTCGCCCCGAAACCATGGGTGGTCTACACCAGCACCTTTGGACGTGGATCGAAGTCGGCAGCCTCAAAATCGATTTGGCCTTCCGCCTCGACACTCTTACCGCTGTCATGCTCCTGGTTATCACCGGCATCGGTTCTCTCATTCACATCTACTCCGTCGGCTACATGCACGGCGAGAAGCGCTACCCAGCCTTCTTCGGCTACCTAAACCTCTTCACCGGCATGATGCTCATCTTGGTGCTCGGTGACAGCCTGCCCATCATGTTCATCGGTTGGGAAGGCGTCGGTCTTTGTTCCTACCTGCTCATCGGCTTCTGGTTTGAAGAGACGGCAAACGCCGACGCTGGCCGAAAAGCCTTCGTCGCAAACCGCGTCGGCGACTTCGCCTTCTTGCTCGGCATCTGCCTTCTCTTCTACGCGACCGGCAGTGTCGACTTCGCGGATCTTCAGCGCCCCGAGAGCATTGATGCCCTCAAAGAGGTCTTCTGGGGCGGCGAGCGCATGGGCTTCTACATTGCTCTACTTTTCTTCATCGGCGCCTGCGGCAAGTCTGCTCAGATTCCTCTCTACGTCTGGCTTCCAGACGCGATGGCAGGCCCCACTCCGGTCTCCGCCCTCATCCACGCAGCCACCATGGTGACAGCCGGCGTCTACATGATCGTTCGGATGTCTTTTCTCTATGCGCACTCCACCACCGCGATGGCGATCGTCGCTGTTGTCGGCGCGCTCACCGCGCTCTTTGCAGCCATCATGGCCTTTGCGCAAACCGACCTGAAGAAGGTGCTGGCCTACTCAACAGTTTCCCAGCTCGGATTCATGTTTGTTGGCGTCGGCGTTGGCGCCTACACAGCTGGCGTCTTCCACCTCATCACCCACGCCTTCTTTAAGGCAGGGCTCTTCTTAGCAGCGGGCTCGGTTATGCACGCCATGAGCGGCTCTGGCGACATCATGAAGATGGGTGGCCTGCGCAAGTACATGCCACGGACCCGCTGGTCCTTTCTTATCTACTGTGTAGCGATTGCCGGTATTTTCCCATTCTCCGGATTTTTCTCGAAGGATGAGATCCTTGCAGGCGCCTTTGGTGCAGGCGCAGAGGGTTGGGGGCCTGTCCTCGGCAAGTTCTTGTGGGCAACACTGTCTATAGCGGCGCTTGGAACTGCCTTCTACATGTTCCGTCTCTACTTCTTGGTTTTTGGCGGCGAACTGCGCTGTGACGAAGAAACCAAGTCGCACATCCACGAGTCGCCGTACTCGATGACGGTGCCGCTAATGATCCTGGCTGCCTTCACATGTGTCATTGGAGTGATTGGCTTCCCGCACCTCTTGGACGACAAGAAAGAACTGATCCTTCCTACGTATCTTCATGATTGGCTTTCGTCGACGGTTGTTGACTTTGGTCGTGAATCGTTGCTCATGGCGAATGGGACTTCGAGTATTCCAGAATCACACTTGAGCAACACGCTAACGATTGGGCTCATGATTGGTGCATTCGCGATCGGCCTAATCGGAATATTCACGGCGAAAGCCATCTACGGAAGAGGCCCATCAGAGAAAGTCGCCGCCATGTGCGAGACGGGGAATGGCAAAGCGATTCACAACGTGGTGCTCAACAAGTTCTACGTTGATGAGCTCTACGAGTGGTCGCTCTACCGATTCTTCCGCGGCGCTGCCAAGACCCTGCACGAAGTCGTCGATCGCTTCCTCATTGACGGTCTCGTCGTCAACGGCTCCGCTTGGCTCATCGATAGGGGTAGCCGCGGTCTTCAGCTCTTCCAAAACGGTCAACTTCACCGCTATCTCGTTGGCGTGGTTGTCGGTGGTGCGCTCATCTTCTACTTCGCAAGCTCGCCCAAGGTCAGTTTCGATTACAAGCAACTCAATGCCAATGAAGTCGAGTTCACGCCCGACTTCTCTTCTCTAACCACCATTCGCGGAGGGCTCGATGCCAAAGGCGCGACCATAACCTTCGATCTCGACTCCGATGGCGAAGCCGACTTCACCAGCGAATACCACCCCCAGAAACCCATGAAGGTCAAATGGACCTTCGGTGGCGCGGGCAAATACAAAGTCAGTATGACGATGACCGATGCCGTCTTCGACGAGAAGTACAGTGTTACGAGGACCATCACCGTGAAGGACCTAGCCGTGAAAGGAGGTGTCAAGTGACCGGCGCATCCGCACTCCTGCCAGCACTCCTGGTGCTTCCACTCGTTGGAGCAATCCTTGTGATGCTCCTACCCAAAGAGGAGCCGGGCCTCGCGCGCGGCGTTTCTCTGGGTGTCTCGATTGCAACCCTCGCGCTTTCACTCGTCATTCTTGGCCCGTACGATACGAAGATTGCGAGCATGCAGATGGTCTTCGACAAGGAGTGGATTCCCGGTATGGGAGCCCGCTTCAAGCTCGGCGTCGACGGCATATCCATCTTCATGGTCCTGCTTACGACCTTCCTCACACCCATCATCCTTCTCTCGGCATTCAAGGCGATTACCTCCAGAGTCCGCGAGTTCTGCGCTCTCCTGCTCATTCTCGAAGTAGGCATGCTCGGTGCGTTCCTCTCTTTGGACCTCTTGCTCTTCTATGTCTTCTGGGAGATCATGCTCATTCCGATGTACCTGCTCATCGGAATCTGGGGTGGTCAGCGCCGCATATACGCGTCTATTAAGTTCGTCATCTACACCATGGCCGGCTCGCTGCTCATGCTTGTCGCGATCTTCTATCTCTACGCACAATACGGCTCGGTAACCGGCGAATACACTCTCGACCTAACCCAGCTCGAGCGCCTCGTTCTGCCGCGGGACGTTCAGATCTATTGCTTTGCGGCTTTTGCACTAGCATTTGCCATCAAGGTGCCGCTCTTCCCACTGCATACCTGGCTTCCTGATGCTCACGTGCAGGCGCCTACCGCAGGCTCGGTTGTGCTCGCCGGTGTTCTTCTGAAGTTCGGCATCTACGGCTTCTTGCGCTTCGCAATGCCTCTCTTCCCCTACGGTGCTGCAGAGCTTGCTCCCTACTTGGCCTACTTGGCCGCCGCGGGCATCGTCTACGGCGCGTTCGTGGCCTTCGCTCAGAGCGACGTCAAAAAGCTCGTGGCGTACAGCTCGGTGTCTCACTTGGGCTTCTGCATGATTGGCATCTTCGCCATGAACGCTGAGGGCATCGAGGGTTCCATCTACGCGATGATTTCCCACGGTCTCACCACAAGCGGCCTCTTCCTCGCCATTGGCGTGCTCTACGAGCGTCGCCACACCCGCGAGATGAGTGAGTACGGCGGCCTGTGGAAGCAGATGCCTGTCTTCGCAGGTCTCTTCCTCATGTGCATGCTCGGCTCTGTGGGGCTTCCTGGGCTCTCCGGCTTCGTCGGCGAGTTCTTGACCATCTTCGGCATGTTCATCTCAGGTGGCACCGCTGGTGAGCCAACGTTCTGGGCCGAGTTCATGCCGCATCCGATGTTGCTCGGAGCTGTTGCAACCTCGGGCGTCATCTTTGGAGCAATCTACCTGCTCTACATGTTTCAGAAGATGATGTTTGGACCTCTCGACAATCCAAAGAACAAGGAACTCAAGGATGTTAGCTGGAGAGAAATCTCTGTCTTCACGCCGCTCATCATTGGCATCGTCGTAATGGGGCTCTATCCCAAGCCCTTCATCAAGGTGATGGAGCCAGCTGTCGATCGCTTCATCTCGCGCTTCGAGGCAAAGCTCATCGAGCCCGATGGTCCGGCCCACCTGATTGGGCAGCCTGCGGTCGCTTCTGATAGGGCTCCCAAAACCGCACCCAAGGCAGCTGCGGATCCGCATGCTGGGCACGCACACGCGGAAGGGGCCCACAAGGCGCCCCCTACAAAGAAGCCCACAGCCGAGGAGCCAGCGCACTAAGCGCAGGGAATCGTCATGATCACCATTGTTCCAAACGACTTTCTCTACCTTGGGCCGCTCGCTGTCCTCACCCTCGTCGGGCTTCTTCTGATTCTCGCCGAGGCGTTTGCGATAGCAAGAAGTCGCCGCTTCCTAATGCAGCTTACGGTCGCAGGCTGCGTGATGGCAGTTATTGCCTCCATCTACACCTGGCGATCGCTTGAACCGGGCGGCCATGTAACGGCTTTCTCGGGAATGCTCCTCGTCGATCGCATGAGCATGTTCCTCTGTACGCTCTTCGCTGGTATCACGGGTCTTATCGCCATGCTCGGAGCTGCGCATCAGCATGAGTACAACTGGCAGGTCGGCGAGTTCTACGGTCTCATGCTCTTGGCAGCCGCTGGTATGTGCATGATCGCCATGGCTGGCGACCTCATCACCATCTTTATCGGTATCGAGACCATGTCGCTTGCCGTCTACGTCATGACTGCAGCCCGCCGAAGGTCGCGCGCAGGCTCAGAGGGTGCCATCAAGTACTTTCTAGTGGGCGCCTTTGCTTCCGGTTTCTTGGTCTACGGAATGGCGTTGCTCTACGGCGCAACGGGCACGACGAATCTTCAGGGCATCAGCCGCGCCCTTGCTGTGACCCATTCCTCGTCCCTCACCGTGGCAGCAATCTTCATGCTGATCATCGCTTTTGGCTTCAAGATCGCCGCCATTCCCTTCCATATGTGGGCGCCGGATGCGTATGAAGGTGCACCAACACCAGTTACTGCCTTCATGGCTGCTGCGGTGAAGTCTGCTGCGATAGCTGGCATGATTCGAGTCTTTGTTCAGGCGCTCGGCGGTGACGTTGTTCCCTTCGGGCAAATGGGTTGGTCGAGCATCTTTGCCATTATCGCTGCGATAACTATGACAGTAGGTAATATTGGCGCTCTCCGCCAGAACAACATCAAGCGCATGTTGGCTTACTCGAGTGTTGCTCACGCCGGCGTTCTTCTCGTGGGGCTCATCACTGCTGGAATCGCGCCGGAAGGCGAGGGGCTCGCTTCCGTGCTCTATTACCTCTTGGCCTACAGTGTTGCGACCGTTGGTGCCTTCGGTGTCGTCGTGTGGATTGGTAACCGGGATCGAGAACGAGTGCTCATCTCGGATTGGTACGGGTTGGGAGCTGCCAACCCGGCCGCTGCCATGGTCATGACTCTCTTTATGCTCTCTTTCGCCGGCATCCCACCAACAGGCGGCTTCTTTGCGAAGTTCTTCCTCTTCAAGTCGGCTCTCATGGCTCAGGACGGTGCCCTAATGTGGCTCGTCATCGTTGGGGTTCTCAACAGCATGATTAGTATCTTCTACTACCTGAAGGTCGTCATGGCGATGTACTTCCGCGAAGCAACGGGCGAGTTCAAGCCTCTCAATTCCGGGGCGGTCACCTTCGTTCTCGTGGCGTGCGGATTCCTTGTCCTTCAGATGGGCATGATGCCATCACGCTGGCTCAGCTATCTCGGCGTCTAAGAAGTTCTCGAATCGGACAAATCGGTGCTTCGCAAACTGGCCGAGTCCTACGGGGTGAGCACCTCGCACATCGATGGCCTTGGACAAGAAGTCCAGGCCAGCGATGAAGCCATGCTTGCAGTGCTCCGCGCCTTTGGTCTTGACATCGAGAGCGTCTCGCAGGCTGAGAGGCTTCTCGAGCAAAGGCTCTCAGAAGAGCCGCTCTTGGCGCCGCCGTGCCTGGCCGGAGGGGCCGGTGAACTCGTAGTCTTGCCACTACACGGTCAAGCCGACATGTCCTATCACGTTGAGCTGACTCTCGAGTCCGGTTCTACGCTGAGCCACGAGGGATTGCTGGGTGAGCTGCCCGAGAACAACCTCGCGTATCAGCTCGCCCTCGGCTCCCTAGAGAGTGGCTACCACCAGGCCGTGACGCTCTGCGGTGAAGCTCGCGCGACTACATACTTGCTTATTGCCCCCAAAGAGCGGTTCGGCGCGCCGGGCAGCGCTCGCCGTCTCGGACTCTTTGCACCTCTCTATGCCATTCGCGGGGAAAACGACTTTGGGGTCGGAGACTTCTCCGACCTTGGGCGACTCATGGAGTGGGCCGGTGAACAGGGCGTCGACTTCGTGGGGACGCTGCCGCTCTCCGCCAGTAACTACCGGGAGGAGTCTCAAAACAGCCCGTATTCCCCGGTAAGTCGCCTCTATTGGAATGAAGTCTATCTCGACGTCGCAAAGCTGGCCGCTCGTTTCCCATCCGAGCATCTCGCGGAGCTACAGGGACACCCCCGCTTCATCGCCGAGCGAGACAGGCTCGCTGAACTCGAGCTAATAGACTACAAGAAAACTTCTGAGACCAAGAGTCGGCTTCTCTATCGCATTGCAGAGACCGCATGGGATCAGATGTCCGAAGTCTTCGAAGCGCTCCTCGAGGCGCACCCGGACTTGCACTCCTACGCGGAATTTCGCGCCATCATGGAAGCCACTGGTACCACCTATCATCAGTGGCCCGACCCGCAGCGCCTAGGAGATCTCGGAGACGCGAGCTACGATGATGATGACTACCGTTACCACGTCTTTGTGCAGTGGGCCGCAGGAGAGCAGCTCGCAGAACTCGGCAAGGCTAGCAGCGAGCTCTATCTTGATCTCTCCGTCGGAGCCGGAGGTTCTTCCTATGACGTCTGGCGCCACCGGGAGACTTTTGTTTCCGGCGTAGACCTGGGGGCACCACCCGACGCTCTTTTCGAAGATGGGCAAAACTGGGCTCTGCCGCCACTGCATCCCGAACTCTCAAGACGCAACGGTCATGCGTACTTCACAGAGTGCGTGCGCGCGAACATGCGGCACGCCGGGATGCTTCGTGTTGACCACCTCATGGGGCTTCACCGCCTCTACTGGGTTCCATCAGAGCTTAGCGCTGCCGAGGGCCTCTACGTTCAGTATCCAGCCGCGGAACTCTACGCGATTCTCAGAATCGAAGCCGAGCGCAACCAGTGCATCCTGGTCGGTGAGGATCTTGGCACCGTGCCCGCTTCCGTTCGACCTGCCATGGAGAATGCTGGGATGTACGGTCTCTACGTCGGCCAGTTCAGTGTTGAGTCCAGCGATGAAAGTCAGCCCACGTTGCTTCCGGCATCGGCGCAGTCGTTTGCGAGCTTCAATACCCACGATACTCCAACCTTTGCGGGGTGGTTCGATAGCACAGATCTTCGCTGTGAGCCGACGCATCTGATGAAGCAGTGGACCGAATCGCTCGCGAGTGGGCCTGCGGCTGCCGTCGTGGTGACGTTGGAAGATACGTGGCTAGAGTCAAGGCCTCAGAACAAGCCCGGAACAGGCCAGGAGGAGCCGAACTGGCGCCGACGGTTCCAGTACACCCTCGCCGAGATTGTCGAGGGCGAAGAGCCTGCTGCCTGGCTGCGACATCTGCAGAGTTTGCGATCGTCCTAACCAGTCTGTGCGGGGCCATCCTCGGCCCAAACAGTTGGAATCAAGGCACGTTCTCCAACAACGACTCTGGACAGCGAGCCCACGCTGGGATAAATATTGGTCATGGCGTACATCGTTGCAGACCCCTGCGTTAAGTGTAAATACACCGACTGCGTTGCAGTTTGTCCTGTTGAGTGTTTTTTCGAAGGCAAGAACACTCTCGTGATTCAGCCCGAGGAGTGCATCGATTGCGGTGCTTGTGAGCCTGAGTGCCCGACCACTGCAATCTTCGAAGAGTCAGCTCTTCCTGAGAAGTGGAAGGCATATGTTGAAATCAACAATGTCTTCTCAGGCGCTACTGCTCCTGACGACGCGGACACCGCTGGTTGGCCCGACTCTCTCAAAGAAGCCATCGGTGGTGACTTTGAAGCGTGGCCGCTTATTACAGAGCAGAAAGAGGCTCTCCCTGATGCGGATGATTTCGCCGAGGTCGAAGACAAGCTCGCTGACTTCGACCCAACTCCCGTGGCCTAGCACCAAACACTCTTGGGTTCGTCTGAGCTCGAGCTATTCCCTCGACGCGTGCGAGCGTTCCGAGGTTCATTTCAAATAGGAAACGCGGCAAGCAGCGTCTGCTTGCCGCGTTCTTGCATCCGGGAGAAAACTTCTCAGAGCCTGGTACCAAGTACGGCGTTTCCCACGGAAACACCGACAGATTAGTCGTCGTTTCGCGGAGCGATAACGACGGGGAGCTAGCGGCCTTCCTTCGGAATCTCGTTCGTCTTCTGAAACTCAGCGTTCTGAAAGAAATACGCCAGGCTTCCGAATACTAGACCGTCGAGCGAAAAGAATGACCGAGGATGGTGAGTTCTGATGTTTCGAGTGCAAGGCGCGAATGAGGATTTTGCCGGGGCAAATGACGAAATGAGCAACGCTGCAATTGGGAAAGCAGGAGCATCAGACCGATCATTGTTTACGCTCGGCGGTCTAGAGAGCGTGTTCTGTCACGAGCTGCGTTCGAAGCTTTTGGAGTGCCTTCTCTTGGATTTGGCGAATGCGTTCGCGCGACTTGCCGATGTGATTCGCAATGTCCTGAAGAGTTGTCGCGTTCTTGCCTTCAAGCCCAAATCGTCGGTGCAGGATTTCAACCTCCAGGGGGGCAAGCGTTGCGAGTGCCTTGGTTGCTTGTTTGGAGAGGGCAAGAGTCGACATGCGCTCGAACACTGAGTCTTCTTCATCGGAAGAGAAGACTTCCATACGCTCGCGCTCGCCTTCTTCGCCAACCGGTGCGTCCAGCGAGACTGATGAAGCACGAGCGGCCTGAAGCGTAGCTTCAATCTTCTGTACGCTCATCTCCGCGACCTTGGATAGCGCTTCGCGCGATGGTTCGCGTCCGAGTTCGCGTGACATTTCTTGGCTAAGCCGTTTGAGCTTCTGACTTGTCTCTGTGACGTGCACTGGAACGCGGACAGTGCGGCTCTTATCGGACACACCGCGTCCGACAGCATGGCGAATCCACCATGTCGCGTAGGTCGAGAAGCGAAAGCCCTTTCGATCATCGAAGCGGGATACGGCACGCAGGAGCCCCAAGTTGCCCTCTTGGATCAAATCAGAAAGTGACATACCACTGAACTGATATCGCTTGGCCACACGGACAACGAGCCCGAGATTGCTTTCGACAAAGCGATTGCGTGTGCGGGTCGCCTTCTTCTGAAGCGCTCGAATTGAAACGGCATAGCAACGATATGAGTCGGAGCTGCCTTCGAACATGAACTCGTTACCTTCGATGGAAGCGAGAAGCCCAAGGAGGACGTCTTGGTCCGGGTCGCGCTCACGAAGCAGAATGGCCGCCTTGCGTGCAGCTCTCTCAAGCGAGTCTTGGCTTTTTGTACTTGCCTTCTTGAGGTCGCGAGTTGCTGCTGTACGAAGCCCTCGTACAGAGATCTCCTTCTTCTCGCCGAGCTCGCTATTGATGCGGTCGGTGAGTTGGGCGACGAGCGGCGCGAATGAGAGCAACGCTTGCCACAGGTTCTCTTCTTCTGAGCGCAGCTGGCTAGCAAGCTCGACTTCCTGCTCGGCGCTAAGGAGCACTCCGCCGGACATTTCGTGGAAGTAGCGGGCTAGTGATTCTTGGCGATCGGAGGCGGCATGAAGCTTGTCTTTGCTAGTGCTTGAGGTGGAAGGATTGGAGGTGGTTGTCATGAGCGGGGGCTTTCTCTCTTGGCGCGTTTTTTTCATCGGGCGCGACAAGGTAGCGGCGCTCTCCACCGACCCTCACCCACGAAGGGAAAGAGGGACGACGGTCGCAGGCCACAGATCGTCAACGTTTGCTCGGGTCGCGCCAAAGAGTTGGACCCAAGCGGACTATCAGCTTGTGTACGATTTGCCAAATGGCAAGTGCAAATTTGAAAAAAACGCAGATCAGGCCGAATTGGACAAGAAATCGCCGATTTCTTGCCCAACGGCCCCACAAGCCCTTCAATAGATACTTAGAAAGGGAGTGCCATATGAAGACACAAAGTGCCACATCCAGCGCGAGAAAGACCTTGCTCAGGCGAGGACGCGACCTCTTGCGCTCGGCAAGCAAGGGCAAGAAAGCCAAGTCGTTGGACGTTATGGAGATGCTGGATCCGGGCCAGAGAGCAGAACTCGCCAGCATTCACCTCGCACTCGAGCGAATTGAGCGCGGAATTTTTGGCGCATGCGAGGACTGCTCCGAGCGGATTTCGGAGGAGCGTCTTTCAGAGACTCCATGGAACCTCAAGTGCTCACATTGCCAAATGGCCATGGCTGCCGAAGTTCCGGCGGTCCATCAGTCAGCGACGCTACCTATGTAGCGCCGCGCGACCTTCTCTACCAGCTCTAGCCGCTAGGCGAGGGCTGCGGCTGCTTTGTCTTCACGCTTGCGCACGTTGTGATCTAGCGACTTCTTGCGAAGGCGGATGCTCTTTGGAGTCACCTCGACGAGTTCGTCGTCATTGATGAATTCCAGGGCAATTTCTAAACTCATGTCGCGTGGCGGTGCCAACGTAAGCTTCTCATCGTGGGAGTGAGTGCGGATGTTGTTGAGCGCCTTGGCCTTGTTCGGGTTCACGATGAGGTCGTTGGCCCGCGCGTTCTCGCCGACGATCATGCCGCCGTATACCTTTACGGCATTGCCAATGAAGAGCGTGCCGCGATCCTGCAGGGTGAAGAGAGAGTAGGCGCTAGTCTGGCCCTGCTCGAGAGCAACGAGGACACCGTTGGCACGTCCTTTGAGTGAACCACCGTAGGGGGCGTACTCGGCGAACTGGGAGCTGATGGTTCCGGTACCGCGCGTCGCGGTTAGGAATTGCGAGCGGTAGCCGATAAGGCCACGTGCAGGCATGCGGTACACAAGTCGCGTGCGACCTTCGCCGGCGGGTTCCATGACATTCATGGTGCCAAGCCTGCGTCCCATTTCCTCGATCACGATACCCGAGTACTCATCCTCAAGTTCGATCGTTACATCTTCCCAAGGCTCGAGAAGAGTTCCATCTTCGGACTCTTTGGTGATGACCTTCGGTGGAGAGACGCAAAGCTCAAAGCCCTCGCGACGCATCGTCTCGATGAGAATCGAAAGGTGTAGCTCTCCTCGGCCACTCACGCGGAAGACACCTGCCTCACCGGTCTCCTCGACGCGCAGCGCGATGTTCGATTTGATCTCGCGCATCAGGCGCTCGCGAATGTTCCGCGAGGTGACGAACTTACCTTCGGTGCCTGCGAATGGGCTGTCGTTAGGGCGGAATTCCATGACCATAGTCGGAGCGTCCACCTTGAGCGTAGGCAGGACAATCGGGTCGGTAATCGACGTGATGGTCTCGCCGACGTTGAGTTCACTCATACCGGTGAGTGCGATGATATCGCCGGCGCGCCCCTGCTCGAGTTCAAAGCGCTTGAGACCTTGAAATCCGAGAACTTTTTGAATGCGGAATTCTCTCTTGCCGCCATCGCGAAGAGCTTGCATCACGCGATCGCCAACCTTGACTGAACCGCTTCTCACACGGCCAATCGCCATGTAGCCGAGGAAGTCGTCGTAGGCCAGGGTTGCGCACTGCATGCACAGTGGTGCGTCGGCATCGCCTGGAGCCGGTGGCACCTTGTCGACGATGGCATCGAGAAGGGGACGGAAGCCCTTGCGCTCGTCAGTGAGTTGGTTGATGGCGAAGCCTTCTTTGGCCGATGCGTATATGACCGGAAAGTCGAGTTGCTCATCTGTGGCGCCAAGGCTTGAGAAGAGGTCGAAGACTTTGTCGACAGCCTCATCGGGCTCGACGCGTGGCCGGTCGATCTTGTTTACTACAAGGATTGCTGGGAGACCAAGCTCGAAGGCCTTCATCGTCACGAAGCGCGTTTGCGGCATAGGGCCCTCGTTGGCGTCAACGATGAGGCAGACGGCATCGACCATGCCGAGGACGCGCTCGACTTCACCACCAAAGTCGGCGTGACCCGGGGTATCGACCAGGTTGATGCGAATGTCGTTCCAGGTGACCGAGGTGCACTTAGAGAGAATCGTGATGCCACGTTCACGTTCCAAGTCGTTGGAGTCCATGGCTCGTTCCGTGAGGACTTCGCCCTCGCGGAAGCTGCCAGCCTCTTTCAGGAGGCCATCCACCAAGGTTGTCTTGCCGTGATCGACGTGGGCGATGATAGCTACGTTTCGGACGTCTTCTCTTTGTGCCATTTGGACTACTACTTTTTCGGTGTTTAAGTGGGCTCGGCGGCCTGTTGGGCGCCGGCGCGGCTCTATACCACCGAGCGCAGTAATTACCGATACCAATCGCGATAGACCTGTCAGCCTGTGCAAGCTTTGACAGAAGGTGGTTAATGTTGCTCAGTGGAGCTGAGCTAACCTGCTGAAAATATATGATGGCATAGAGAGTGCTTTAGAGATTCGGCGTGAGCCTTCGAAGGAAACGCATGTTGCGAGTTGGTTGCTCAGGGGTAGCCGCGTCGGTAGTCGACGTGATCATGCTGCTTATCCTGGTTGAAGCCCTACAAGTACCCGTGGCAATCGCAGCGTTTCTGGCCGCCTCAACCGGTGCTATTGCCAGCTTTGCCATCAACAAGTTCTGGGCATTTCGCGACCCGAGCCCCATTCGCTGTCCTCAGCTATCCGGCTTCGCCCTGGTCGCTTTCGGCTCCGCTCTCGGGACGGCCCTCTCGGTGCAGGCGCTCAGCGTAGGGCTCGGCGTTCCCTATCTCGCGGCAAAGGCTCTGGCTGCAATCGCTCTCTTCGTGTGCTGGAGCTATCCGGTGCAATCACGACTCGTATTCAAAGTCGCTCATCCCTAACCCCGAGCAAGAGGACAAAGCCATGGAACTCAGTATCATCATTCCCGCCTTCAACGAAGAACAGCGCATCGCACCGACCTTGCGTGAGGTCGATGGTTTCCTGCAACGCCAGGGAATCCGTTACGAGATTCTCGTAGTCGACGATGGGTCCACAGATGGCACGGTTGCCCTGGTTGGGGCGCTGGGCCTGGAGATGCCCGCAGTGCGTTGCCTCTCGTGTCTCGAAAATCGCGGCAAGGGCCACGCAGTGCGCGTCGGCATGCTTGCTGCCGAAGGGGTGGTACGGCTCATGTGTGATGCTGATGGCTCGATGCCCGCTGGGGAGATGCCGAAGCTAGTTGCTCCGGTTCTTTCTGGCAACGTCGACATCGCGGTTGGTTCGCGCTATGCGAAAGGTTCGAAAACGACGACCGCCCAACCGGGGTGGCGCGTTGCTTGGAGCCGCTTCGCGAATCGCATCATTCAGCGTTCGCTGGTTGTCGGCATCAACGACACCCAGTGCGGGTTCAAGGCATTCTCGGCCGAGGCAGCAATCGCCACGTTCTCGCAGGCCACGATAGACGGTTGGGCCTTCGACCTCGAAGTCTTGGCCCTGGCCTCGGAGCTAGGTTTCTCAATTGGGGAATACGGTGTCGTTTGGAGCGACGACGAACGTTCGCGGATTAGCCCGGTGCGCGACTTTCTCAACGTAGCGCGCGAATTCGCCACAATTGGGTGGAACTTCAAACGAGGCCGCTACAGCCTCGCAGCAGCACAGCCCCAGAACGCTGACGTGAAACGCCAGCAACAGTGCCGCAGGCGCGAAACAGAAACGCTCGTGAAGCGAGCGTTATTGAGACCGGTGCCAAACTCGTTTGGCGCCCGTCTCAATAAAGCGGCTGCTTGTCGGAGTAACCAGTAAGCCGAGTTCTGTACCGGCTCTGGTTACCCGCGGCCGGTGGTGATCATTCCTCTAGGCCAAGCATTGCTGCTTGGCTCGTGCAACCAACCCGGAGCTTGTAGCGCGGGTCACGCGACTCCTATCTGGTCTTGCTTCAAGTGGGGTTTGCCATGCCTTGTCTGTCACCAGACAAGCGGTGCGCTCTTACCAGCACCCTTTCACCCTTACCCAGCGAACTGGGCGGTTTACTTTCTGTGGCACTTTCCTTCGGGTCGCCCCGACTGGCCGTTAGCCAGCACCACGCCCTATGAAGCTCGGACTTTCCTCGTGGGCCTAGGAACAAGTTCAAAGACCAACGCGATCACCTTAGTTACTCCAACAAACAACCAAAATTGTCTAGACAAGCTGTTTAGAACAGACAAGCAAACACTCTAGCTTGCTTGCGACTCTTCGCCCTCTGCTGTAGGCGCCTCGGGAACGAAGAGAAGCCGATTGCATTGTCGGCAGGATTGAATGCTCTCGCCCCGTGCGACCTGAATGGCGAGCTGTGGCGCAAGAGACATGTGACAACCCTGGCAAACGCCGTCACGCACCTCGACGACTGCCGTGCCGCGCCTGTGCATTACTGTGTTGTAGCGCTTGAGAAGAGTCTTATCGATGGCTCCCTCAACTGCGGGACGTCCAGCAGCGGCCGAAGCAACCTTCTCCTTGAGCTCTTTGAGGGTGTCTGCGAATTTGGCTTCCTCGCCTTCGACGTGTGCCCGCAATTTTTCGACGTCTTCCTCGTGCCCGGTCAGCTTGGTGCGACCCACCTCGAGAGCTTCGTAGACCTTGAGGATCTCCTGCTCACGATCGTGAATGCTGCGCTTCTTGTTGTCGATTTCGCGGCTAGCTGCACCAAAGTCGCGGGCGTTTTTGGCCTCTTGCAGTTTGGCCTTGGCATTCTTGAGTGCTTCTTCTTCGCGATTGACGATGTCTTCTTGCTCCGCACGCCACGCTTCCGTGTCGGCGAGTTGTTGCCGCTCAATGATGAGCATGCTCGCAAGCTTCTCTAGATCGTTCTTGGCTGGTGCGAGCTGTGCTGGCACCTGCTCGATAGTCAATTGAATCTCCTTTGTTTGAGTGTCGATGTCCTGCAGTTGCTGCAGTAGGCGCAGTTGTTCTTTCACAGCTTCTCCGAGATTCTTGAGGATTGTGATATGGGGGTTGTCAAAGACGGTACTTGGTATGGAGAGTAGTAGTGGGCCCACCAGGACTTGAACCTGGGACCAGCCGGTTATGAGCCGGCCGCTCTAACCAACTGAGCTATAGGCCCGCGCGGAGCGCCAAGTTACTCGCTGAACGTGGCATTTGCAACGGCAGTGAGTCCTAGGCCATGCTAACTTTCCGACGATGCAAGCCTTCGTACGGCTCCTCCTTCTCCTCTCGGCCTCCGCAATTGCCCTGGCTTCCAGCTCCTCGTGCTCAAATAGCCCGCCAGCGAACTACGGTGGCACCCCAGGGGCAGCTCCTGCTCCCAAGGCCCCCGCCTCACAACCGATGGATCCTTCAGTGGTTCACGGTCTCTGGAAGAGCAACTTCGGCGCAGTCAAACTGGTCCCAAACCTGGCGGCTGGAAGCGATGCTCTAGAGGGCGTGTGGCTCTACGAGCGGGACGGACAAGAAGTCATAGGCTATTTTTCCGGCAAGGCCGGCGGCAACGTACTAAACTTCAGCTGGGAAGAGCCGTCAACCGGGACTCCTCTGCGGGGAGCCGGCTACCTGGTCTTCGATCCGCAGGGCGGCTCATTCACTGGGCGCTGGTGGACGAGCAACCAGGACCGGGGCGGGGACTGGAATGGTTGGCGGGAGCAGGCCTCGGCAACCACTGCGCCAGCTGCCGACACGGCCCCGCGGCCGGACTACTAGAATCCTGGTGTGAAACACCAGGCCGGGGCCCCAAACGGGCGAAATACCAACGCCTGCCTCAGCTCAGCAGGCGCTAGAAGGTTTGGTGTCAAACAGACTTGTCTGGCACGAGCACTTTGGTTCCTAGGTTTCGACGAAGGCTTTCAGCCTCTTGGAGCGAGAGGGGTGTCGCAACTTGCGCAACGCCTTGGCTTCGATTTGTCGGATTCGCTCCCGGGTAACTTCGAAGTCCTGACCGACCTCTTCCAGGGTGTGGTCGCTCTTCTCGCCTATGCCGAATCTCATTCGCAGTACCTTTTCCTCGCGAGGTGTGAGGGTAGACAAGACCTTTCGAGTCTGAGCAGCGAGGTTGACCGAGATGACGGCTTCGGATGGTGAGACCACACTCTTGTCTTCGATGAAGTCGCCGAGGTGTGAGTCTTCTTCCTCGCCAATGGGAGTTTCCAGGGAGATAGGCTCCTTGGAAATCTTGAGGACCTTGCGGACTTTGTCCAGTGGAAGCTCCATGCGCTCGGCAATCTCTTCCGGGATGGGTTCGCGGCCGAGTTCCTGAACCAGGTAGCGAGATGTTCGCACCAACTTATTGATGGTCTCGATCATGTGCACGGGAATACGAATCGTGCGCGCTTGGTCGGCGATGGCTCGGGTGATGGCCTGACGAATCCACCAGGTGGCGTATGTCGAGAACTTGTAGCCACGGCGGTACTCGAACTTGTCGACGGCCTTCATGAGACCGATGTTGCCTTCCTGAATGAGATCCAAGAACTGGAGACCTCGGTTGGTGTACTTCTTTGCGATCGATACGACCAGCCGAAGGTTGGCTTCGACGAGTTCGCTCTTGGCGCGTTCGGCTCTCACCTCGCCCTTCGAGATTTCTTCGTAGGTACTTCGAAGGTCGTTGGTATTTGAGCTGGTTGCCTCTTCGACTGCCTTGATATCGACTTCCGCGGTCTCCATGATGCCGACGATGTCGTCGAACTCTTCACGGCGCATGCGGCGACGTTCTAGAAACCTCTCGGTTGCCGCCTCGTCGCCACGAAGGTCTCGGATGGTCTTCTCTATGTCCTTGGCGACCATGCCTGCGCGGCTCTCGCAGTCGCGAATGCACTTCTCCGCGGCAAAGATCTTGTGAACCTCGCCTCTGAGATTGGCAACGACGAGCTCGACGGCAGCCTTGTTGAGCCGTAGATCACAGAGCTCGCTGAAGATGGTCGCAGCAAGCGTCTCGACTTCTTCGTCCAGCTTCTTGCGCTTGCTTTCAGATAGGCCTTTCTTCGAGGCTGCAGCAATCGCCTTTGTTGATTCCTTCTGCAGCTTCTGGATACGGTCAATGACCGCGACTACACGCTCGACGTGCCATTTCTCATCAAACTCGACGTCTTCCTCATCGACGTCTTTGACCATCTGTTTGACGCGAACCTCGCTTCGCTCTAGTCGCTCGCCAATCGCAATGAGTTCGTCGACGGCCACATTTGACTTGAGCGCGGCTGCGAGAACCTGGCGCTCGCCCTCTTCGATGCGCTTGGAGATCTCAACTTCGCCTTCGCGGGTAAGTAGCGAGACAGAACCCATCTTGCGCAGGTACATCCGCACGGGATCACTACTACGAGTGTTGGCTTCTTCTGTCTCTTCCTCGTCGCTATCTTTGCTGCTTTTGGTGCCTTCCTTACCTTGCTTGGCGGCGGCCTTCGTGACTTTGGCGTTGTCGGCAGAGTCGACAATCTCGATGCCCTCGTCTGAGATAGAAGCAAGCCAGGTATCGATTTCCTCGGGCGTGGTCACATTGTCCGGCATGTGCCGATTGACCTCGTCGTACGTGAGAAACCCTTTGGATCTTCCGAGTTCGATGAGCTGCCGTTGTCGCTCGTCGAGCGGAGCTGCTGCTTTCCTCTTCTTGCTTCGCTCCTTCTTGTCCGAAGCTTTGACCTCGGCTTCGGCTTCTTCGACTATGGCAAGATCCTCGTCCCCATTGCCGTCGTCGTCGTCGTCGGACGACTCGTCCTCCAAAGCACTCAGCTCCTCCGACTCCATATCGGAGGACTTCTCAGATGAACTACTGCCCTTGGCCCTGGCCTTGGACGAGCTAGTAGACTTACTCGACGTTTGGGACTTGCTCTTGCTTGTTGCCATAATTCTTTAGTCGACCTGTTTTCTAAGGAGCATAATTTCGCGGATAAGCTGCCGTTCGAGCTCCGAGTCTCCTCGTCGCCCTGCTTCTTCGATCTTCTTCTGTAGCCCTGCCAACTCTTTCTTCCGCTGTGCCGATTTGAGTGTGCCGGCTGCTTCTGAGAGACAATGAGATGGACTCGTGACTCCGGCAAAGGCGCCGGATAGTAGAGCTCTCGCTATGCCCGGGTCGTCCGTGACCGAAAGCATGGGTTGCCCCTCTTTGGCCGCCGTGTACATATCTCTAAGTCTCATGTCGGTTAGATAGGAAAGTACGTCTTGAGTCTCAGCTTCGGCGAGAAGCTCAGGAAACTCTGCAAGGATGCAAATGATATCAAGCTGTAGCTCGGGAGGCGGCCTCCTAGGTGCGATCTCACCATTGTTATTGCCATTGTCAGGTGTTGGCGCCCCTTGGGGCCGCTGTGGGTTTTTGTGGGATGACTGGCGTTCGCGTAGGTTTTGTAGCGCTCGACGCAGACCGCGGCGAAGTGTTGCCTCATCCACGCCCAGGGCGGTCGCCAACGTTCCCACCGCAAAGTCACGTTGTGTTGGATCGGAAATACTTCTGAGGACTTGAGCTGCTTCGTTCAGAGTTCTGGCTCGGCCCTCGGTACTGCGATCGGCACGTACCCAAACCTCGTGGATGAAGTACTCAATGGCGGGCTGGGCTCGGGAGAGCAACTGACTGAGAGCCTCTGGCCCCTCTCGCCCAACGAGGCTATCAGGATCTTCCCCGTTCGGAAGAGTGGCAATTTTCACCGAAACATCCTGGGCCAGTAATACCTGCAGTGCTTTCAGGGTTGCGGCTCGGCCCGCACGGTCACCGTCATAGAGCAGGATTGCCTGGCCAACGAGGCGCTTGATGCGCAGTGCCTGCTCGTCGGTAAACGCGGTGCCCAATGGCGCGATGGCTTGACCGAAGCCATGCTCGTGGAGGTGAATTACATCGAAGTTTCCTTCAACCAAAATGGCGTAGCCCGCCGTGCGAAATGCGTCTCGCGCTTGGAAAATACCAAAGAGCTGTTTCGACTTTTTGTAGAGCGCGCTCTCGGCGGAGTTGACATACTTGCCGCCGGCCTTGGCTGCCGCGTCACCGGTGGCCAGTGACCTTGCGGAGAAGCCAACGATATCTCCGCTTGTATTGGCTATTGGGCAAACCAGCCTGTCTCGAAAGAAATCGTAGTGACGGTTGCTCTTGTTGCGTTTGAGTAGCCCAAGCCGCTCTGCGACTTGAAGGTCCGCGCCGCGGGCTTGTAAGAAGTCTGTGAGCAGCTGCCACTCTTCGGGGACGTAGCCTAGTTGGAACGCTTCGCTTTGCTCGGCGCCTATGCCGCGTTCCTCAAGGTAGCTGCGCCCTTTTTCGCCCCCCGGTCCCAATAGTTGCGCTCGGAAAAACTCTGTGGCGAGTTCGTTGATCTCGAGCATCTGGCTCTTCTCACTGCGACGCAAGGCCGTTTGTTCTGAGGATACCCCTGTCTCGGGAATGATGATGCCGAGTTGTCCCGCCAACGACTCTGCCGCCTCGACAAAACTCTTGCCCTCGTACTCCATAACGAAGCTAAAGACATCGCCCTTTTGTTGGCAGCCGAAGCAGTAGTAGAAGCCCTTGCTGCCATTGACGCTAAACGATGGCGACTTTTCTTGGTGGAAGGGACACAGACCTTTGTGGTTTGTGCCGGCCTTCTTGAGCTCGACGTGTTGTCCGATGACTGCGACGATGTCCGCGCGCTCGCGAATCTCCGAGATCGTCTCGTCGGGTATTAGGCCCATGGCCCATAGCTTACTAGAGGTGGCAAACGCCGCTCGCCTACGCTCCCGCTAAAGAGTGCCGGCGCTGGCCAAAAGCGCATAGACTACGAGCAAGGCGCTGGCAATTACGCAAAATGCGAGGGTGTATTGCACGGCCCGGGTGATCTGTTCTTGGGACTCCGCCCCGTGGGAGACGTCACCGACATCGTGGCGGTGGCGCTTGTCGCTATCGGAACCGTGGCTGCTCACAGGGCAAATCTCGCAAAGCTCTAGGCCCTGGGTCAAGCGGTCAGGCGGCCTAGTGGCCTCAGCGGCCCGCGTTGCGCACTAACCGGGGCAGACAGGAGGAGATGCTTCGGGTGAGTTCGCCCAAGGTTCCCGTCCGTTCTGCGGGAATCTGGCCACTACTCTGCACATAGAGCATGCAGGTGAGTTTCTCGTTGACCTCCACCGGCAAGATGGCGATCTCTCGCTGCGGTTCGCCAAGGTAGTGCCACAATTGTTGCTCGATGCTCGCCGGCGTCTCGGGGAATCCAAAGAAGGAATCGCGGCTGGCGCATGGAGCTTGCAACATTGAGAGAGCGCTTAAGGGAATCGCTAGCGTGTCCACGCTCTTCTCAGGCGCTCCGCGGATGAACCCCTTCCACCCGACCAAGAGTTCCTCGCGCACGAGCAAGAGCATGCCGGCAGAGAACACGTTGTCGAATCCATGTTCGAGCAGATGGCTCACGAGGTCGGACATGCGGGATCGACTCGTCGCTTGACGAATCGCCCGCATGTAGTTCTCGGGATCCCCCGCATCCATGGAGATCTCGATCTCCCCGCTCAACGGAACGGCGACGCGTTTTACAGCGATGCGCGCGAGTGGGCTCGAGTCAGTTATCTCTCCTCCCTCGGTGAGAGCGTGCACATAGCCTCTGCGCTCGGCACCAGACTCTTGCTCTACGAAGTTGCCTGTTGCTGTCCTTACACGATGGTCAACGCGCTTGAAGCGATTGATTCGATCGATGCCTTAGATTTGCTCGAGCCAATACAGGAGACGCATTCCCGGAGCAATCGCCTGAATGATCTCAGCATCGAAGATGGACTGTAGTTCTTGAACTACGTCGGGAATGAATGGATCCGTCGTCGCGATGGCAACGTGTTCGCCGTTTTGGCCAGCCCGTCCCAGCTGAACGGCGTGCCAGGCTGCGGCCAGTTCGGCGCCGAGTTGGGCTGCCAGCGTTCGATCGAGCTTTGCGTAGTGCCTCTCTAGACCGCCGAGCGTATACAATGATCGGTTTAATGGTCCTGCTTTCCCGATTGAAGCATTGCTCATTTCGTCATTTGCCCCGGCAAAATCCTCATTCGCGCCTTGCACTCGAAAAATCAGAACTCACCGTCCTCGGTCATTCTTTTCGCTCGACGGTCTAGAGCCGGTGGGAATTGATGCTGTCGTCCCAGTCCGTGGGCCAACTGCTCCATCGTAATGGCTCCCAATTCAACGAGATTGGAGCCAAGCCTGCCGCCGTGAAGAATCTGTCGGCTCAGTGCCTCGTGCACTTGCTCCGGGGTTACATCCCCGTTCCCACCAGAAGCTCTCCAAGCCGCATCTTGCCGTGAGTATTATCAGAAAAGACTGAGCCCCTCCGAGATTGCAGGAAGGGGCTCGGACGCCTACGAGGTGGGACTGCTAGGCAATTGTGATGCCGTCGCAGAGGTAGACGTTTTGAATCGCATTGAGAAGTGCGACACCGTCCTTCGTAGGCTTCTGAAAGGCTTTGCGTCCGCTGATGAGACCCATTCCGCCGGCGCGCTTGTTGATGACGGCCGTCGTGACGGCGTCCTGCAGATCATTGTCACCAGAGGCGCCACCGCTATTGATAAGGCCGGCGCGGCCCATGTAGCAGTTTGCGACCTGGTAGCGGGTTAGGTCGATGGGGTGAGGGCTGGTGAGTTCGCTGTAGACCTTGTCGTGGGTCTTGCCGAGTCCTGGGAGCTCGGGGTCTGTGTAGCCGCCGTTGCCAGTAGGAAGCTTCTGCTTGATGATGTCCGCTTGGATCGTTACACCCAGGTGATTTGCCTGCCCTGTGAGGTCGGCTGATGTGGCGTGGTCGGCAGTCCCTGTTTTAAACGCATTGTTGCGCACGTAGCACCAGAGCACAGTGAACATGCCCAATTCGTGTGCGCGCGCAAAGGCCTCGGAGATCTCTAGAAGTTGGCGTCGGGAATCTTCGGACCCCCAGTACACCGTGGCGCCGACCGATATTGCTCCCATGTTGAAGGCTTGCTCGACGGTTGCATACATCGTTTGATCGTGCTGATTGGGGTACGAGAGCAGCTCGT
>JAAEPE010000233.1 GCA_024222395.1 Myxococcales bacterium | reverse complement strand
TCGATGCAGGTCTCTCGCGCTGCTGCCGCCTTGATACGTCCTTGGAAGCTTGGCGTACGCGCCCCATTTCTGACATCAAGTACTTGGTACTGGATGCCCGCTACGAAAAAGTACGCAGCGAGGGACACGTCCGCGATTGCGCTGTCCTCATTGCTCTGGGAGTAACAAGCTCCAACCATCGCTGTGTGCTCGGAGTCTCGGTTGCTATCAGCAGTTCCGCCGGGGACATCTAGCCTCATGTACTCGCTGCCAATGTGAAACACAGGATAAGAACCAACTGCGGTCGCCTCAATCGGCAAGGAGTGGATTTGGTCCTCAAACCCGTCTCGGATCGCTTCAACGAAATTGTGATCCTTTCTATCCAGAGCGTCGAACTCTTCCTCACTAGCTGGTGAGGCTAGCAACTCCCATGGGCCATGCTTCTCCGAAGGGTATTCGCAATCGATATTTTGCAGTGTGAGCAGTGCAAAGGAAGGATGAAAATCATCGCTATCATCTAGCCTCGGAGAAAGCGGTTTGCAGAGCGAAGAGAAACGTCATTTCGGGGGCCCGATGGCAAAGAAGCCTGAGAGACAGACAATCCTACGGAGGCTAGACAGATTGGCTGCTTGCCCTTCCGGCTGGCAACTCCAATGCTTGCACGAGCTATGCTGCGCGCTCTCCCTAATTCGCGCCTGTGCTCCTGCTGGAGGGGCGCAAGACAGCCCTACGTTTCCAGACAGTAGAGAATTGCGGAGCAATCACAGTCAGCTGGTGAGCAGCGCCAGCAGCGTTGCCCCGCCTCCTGGTACATGCTCCGGTAGAAGCCCTCAGCCTTGGCAACTCTTGAAAAGCCGGCAGCCACGAAGAGCGGAGCAATCGCCATCTCCGTGCTGCCAGCTAATGCCCAAGAGGAGCTCGGCTCCTCGCTCTCGGAGCCATGCAAGTTGTTGAGTCCCCAAGCTCGTGGCAATGCCGCGGCGCTTGTGACTTGGCGAGATGGCCATGACGTTGAAGGTGCCGAGAGGGCGCCCACGGAGCACAGAGGCCGCCTCTCCAAAGCTGACATAACTGGGAAGCTCGTGTGCCGGTGGAGCGATGCGCACCACGGAGACTCCGACAAGTGCCTTGTTTTCAAGCGCAGCTAGGACCCGACAGCATTCGTCCTCAAGCATCTTCTGATTAAGCGCAGCTTGATCGTTTCGCACTCCGAAGGTGTCACCGAATAGTTCGGAGAGACCAGCGTAGTCCGACGTTAGTTCGCGATATTCCAACATAGCCAGGAGAAGCACTGCGAGCAGTGCACTGCCGAAACACGCAGTGAACGCAGGGACGCTAACGAAGGAGTTGCTGAAGATTGGTGAATGTGGCTTAGCGCCGGCGGCGAATCCCGCTATGCGAAGGTTGTGAACCGGCGCCGCACAAGCCACGCCAGAGCAAGGAAGAGCGCGCTGGGAAAGGTGCCACCAAAGCCGCTAGTGTTGCAGTTGCAGCCACCACTCTCGCCGTCATCGTCATAGTAGCTTGCGGAGATTACACCTGGAACATTGCACCAAACGCGATCACCCGACTCGCATTGCTCGGTCATTCGGTCGTCAATCCACTCGTACCAAGCGCTTGCCATCGTATCCACGCCACCCTTGAGGCAATCGCTCTCATCATACGCTCGTGACGTTGCACCGATGACCCGGTCTTTCCGATCACTGGTTGTCTCGATGGTTGCGAAGGTCGGCCCACCGGAGTCCCCGTGACACTTGCGCGAAGTGCTAGGCTCATTGCCGATTTGCATCTCGAAGTCGCCGATTTCGAAGATGTTGGCTGTTGCGCAATTCTTAACTCCCGCAGGAGCTTCTTGCTCTGGACCCGTTCGCCCCCAACCTGCAATGCGAACCTCGTCGCCCACTTCCAGTTGCTCCGCTTCCTCGGGGGTCATGACGATTGAAGGCTGTATGTTGTAGATTGCTTCTTCTAGAAAGACGAGGCCTATGTCTCTATAATTCGAAAGCCCTTGGGGAACCTCGGCGTCCAGCGTGAAGTCCTCGTGAAAGAGCACTGTGTGAGCTGCTCGTGCGTCGGCTGGCAACTCGGCGGGGGCTTGTGACTGCAGAGACAATGCTGTGAGGTCCGCTGTTGAGCTGATGTAGTACGTCGCCCGCGTTAGCGTTCCAAATCCTCCTGTGAGACCCGTTGGCTCCACGCAATGCGCAGCAGTTAGTACGGTGTCGGGAGCAATCAACGTACCCGTGCATATGACTGCGCTCAGGGGATACTCGTCTCCTCCAAAATTCACAGAGGCGTCAATGAGCAGAGCGACCGTTTGCGGCAGCTCCTCTGCGGCACAAACATCGCCATTGATGATTGGCTGAGCGTGTTTGCCAATATCTTCTTCCGCATCGATGCATCCGACCGAAAGAACCAAGGCTGCGAGCAAGAGATTACGAGGCGACATGCGGGTATCCTACACGATCAGCTCACTTCAACAAGCACATAGTAGAGATGTGCGAGATGTGAAATCTCTGTAGCGTGACGCGCGGCACCATCGGGTGGCCGAACAACTCTGCAGGATCATCGACAAAACGAGGTGCGCCTCGGACAACCGTTCACGTTCTGTATCGACGAATAGACTCGTAGGTCTTGATTCGGCAATGCACTCTAGATGTCCCTGGCGGAAGTGCTGATAGGGAAAGTTGCCAACTCTGCAAGATGAGATCATAAGGGTGGTTCCTGGTCAACGAAAAGGATTGAGAATGGCCCGACATGCGCTTGTGATAGAGCTTTCGTCTCGACAGCGAGACACTTTGAATAGATGGGCGAATGCTCATAAGACCTCGCAACAATTACTGTCACGAATACAAATCATCCTGCTGGCGTCGACTGGTCTGAGCAATGTCGAGATTGGGGCTGAGCTCGGTATGACGGACCAACGTGCTGGTCGGTGGCGAAACCGATGGGTCGCTCTGCAATCCCGTTTGGCCGAAGCGGAAACGCAGGGTGCCTCGGAGAAGGATCTAATCGCCGCACATCGTC
>JAAEPE010000232.1 GCA_024222395.1 Myxococcales bacterium | reverse complement strand
TCTGCACGCGATGGAGCAGTGTTTCTAACTGTATCCTGCCTCATCTGCCTCATCTGCCTTGTTGGGCACTAACGTCGTTGTTGACTGTAGGCGTAACAAAGAGGTAGGCAGGGTGCTTTGGTGCCGCTCGCCAATATGACCAACTCGAGCACGCCTCTTACGATTGGCGCGGTCGTCTGTGCCTGTTCCGCCCCCCAAGCGCGAGCTTTACCATGTGCGCCAAACGCCAATGCTCGGGCCGGCAACGCCTGGCTCGTCAGGTCGCGATGAGGCGGGACGAGCCAGGCTATCAAGCAATCACTGACCCTGAGCTGCGATCTAGCAGTGTAGCTCTCTCAACGAGGACGTTACAGGTCGGTTTCACCCACAGATTCTCCCGAGGAGCCATTTCATTAAGTCCCTTCCGGACTCATGCCGGTGCTTTGGCGGCATTCTACGCTACCTCGAAGTCTGTATCGCCGATCCCCTTGCCAGGAAAGTCATACCGACGCCTAAGTAGCCAAAATTTCGAGATGCGAGGTCTACGGATTTCCGCTATATATCGCGTATGAGCGCCCAGACATTCGAATTTCAGACTGAGACCTCTCGGCTCTTAGAGCTGATGATCCACTCCCTCTACTCCAATCGGGATGTGTTCCTCCGCGAGCTGGTTTCAAACGCCTCCGACGCACTCGACAAGCGTCGCTTTGAGAGCGTTACCAACAGGGCATTGCAAACCGAAGATGAGCTTTCCGTTCGCCTCGATGTCGAGAAGGAAGCTCGCACCCTCACCATTTCCGACAACGGTATTGGCATGACGCACGACGAGGTTGTTGCCAACATTGGCACCATCGCAAAATCTGGAACTAAGGAGTTCACCGAGCTTCTCAAGAACAAGGACAAGCTGGCCGATAGCCCAGAGCTTATTGGCCAGTTCGGCGTGGGGTTTTATTCGAGTTTCCTTGTCGCCGACAAAGTCACTCTCATCACCCGCAAAGCCGGCGAAAATGGTGCCACCAAATGGGAATCAACGGGCACCGGATCCTACGAGATTTCTGAGTCGGAGCGCGACACAGCGGGCACTAGCATTATTCTTACGCTCAAGCCTGCCGACGCCGAAGATGGTCTACAGGACTACACCGACGCGTGGGTCGTTGAATCCCTCGTTCGCAAGTACAGTGACTTTGTCTCCTACCCTATCAAGATGGAGAAAGAGATTCCCGCTGCGGGCGAAGACGAAAAAGCCACGACTGAAGACGCAACACTCAACTCGCAGAAGGCTATTTGGACTCGCTCTGCAAGTGACGTAAGCGAAGACGACTACAACGAGTTCTACAAGCACATCTCTCGCGATTGGGTGGATCCGCTCAAGCGAATCTCGACGAGCATTGAGGGCACCATTGAAGCCAAGGCCCTTCTCTTCCTCCCGAAGAAAGCTCCCTTCGATCTATATCACCGGGACATGAGCAAGCGTGGCGTTCAGCTCTACGTAAAGCGCGTCTTCATCATGGATGACTGTGAGGAGCTCCTTCCCAGCTACCTACGCTTCGTTAAAGGTGTTGTCGACTCAGAAGACCTGCCGCTCAACGTGAGTCGCGAAGTCCTGCAGCAGAACCGCCAAGTACGAGCAATTCAAAAGCACCTCGTGAAGAAGATCGTAGATGCGGTTGTCACCATGAGGCGCAACGACTGGGACGACTACCAAGCATTCTGGGGCGAGTTTGGGCCAGCCATCAAAGAAGGTCTTCTCATGGGCCCCGAGCGAAACGAGAAGCTTCTCGAAGCTGTCATTGCCGAATCCACCGCCGATGACACCAAGCGACGCTCTCTTGAAGACTACGTCGCAGACATGCCCGAAGAGCGAGAGGAAATCTACTACCTCAGTGGCACCTCGATTGACGCGCTTCGCAAGTCGCCCCATCTAGAGGGCTTCAAGGCCAAGGGCATTGAGGTGCTTCTCTTCAATGATGCCGTCGACGAAATCTGGCTCCAGCAGCCACTCACCTACAAGGATAAGAAGTTCGTTTCGGCGAGCCGCGGCGAGGTGAATCTCGAGGGAGAGGACAAAGAGGAAGACGAAAAGAAGGACGAGGAGCGAAAGACCGAGCTCTCCGATTTGCTCATTTCGCTTGGCTCGAAGCTGCAAGATGAAATCAAGGAAGTCCGCCTCTCAAAGCGACTCACTGACTCCGCAGCGTGTCTCATAACGGACAGCGGCGATCTCAGCCCACAAATGGAGCAGATTATGCGCGCAAGCGGGCAAGCAATGCCTGAGACAAAACGTATTCTCGAGGTGAACGGTGCACACCCTGTCATCAAGGCCTTGGAATCATTGTACAAGGTAGATGCGGAAGACCCAAAAATTGCTAGCTATGCCCAACTCCTGCATGGACAAGCGTTGCTCGCCGAAGGCGGCCAGCTAAGCGATCCTGCGGCGTTCGCGGGACTTGTTGCCGACCTCATGGTCAGCGCAGCCAGCGCATAGTTCTTCCACGAAGAGATACACCCCAGAAAAGCTCGGAGTCGGCTGCCGCATCGGTAGTGGGGGGTGTTTTGCGCACTCCACGGCATGTTCGAGGGTGCAGATCCTGAAAGTGGGGGCTGAGGGCTTAGAGCACAGCGACTTCACACAGCGTGAACGGAAAAGGATCGTGGGACTGTAACTACGGGTGGAGAACTTTGGTTGCGTGGAAATGCGGGGTATCCGGAATTTTGCAAAAAAAGGGCACCCGGCAACGACCCCTCTAGCAACCTCTAGCAATGGCAAGCGTTGCGCTTGATTCAATCATGTAGGATGCTCTCGATGTGCAGTCTAAGGCGAGCGAACTACGAGATGTCCTTACGAGCAAGTGGGCCGCTTTTGAAGCAGAGGACGCTCGCCCAGACGACCACGATTGGTTCTCCGAGTACGAGGCTAGGCTCTCATCGAGTCACTCCGCTCCCACGACCATAGCCTGTGGAGTTTCTAGCCTCCCAAATAGGGCGAAGCCGTCGCGTGATACTCGCCTTCGAGCTTGTAGAACGAGGCGACCGCGGTCACCATAACTACCGGTCAAGATTGTACGAGTAGCCGATGCCATACACTCCTCCGCGACCGAGATATTCTGCATGCACGCTGTGAGGGCGCTGTGATTCACCCTCCGAGGCTAGAAACGCCAACCACGCGGAGTGTTTTCGGTCGAGCACCCCGGATAGAGAAGGTCGCGTCAATATCGAGATCCCCACAGTAGGGCAGATCATCCACAAGCGCCTTTCCTACGTGTCGTTGTCCAAGCCCGCAACGGATCTTTGCAATCGTCGGAATCGACGTGGTTTTGAGTGGGGTAAGAGAGAATCCCTTGCGGCGTTCGATCTCAGCGAACAACGAATGGTCACTGTATCCGCGATCTAGCAGCAACAGCTGGTTGTTCAGCCAACGATCGAGTTTGAGTGCTTTACGATCATGGGTACGCGCGTCGGTA
>JAAEPE010000231.1 GCA_024222395.1 Myxococcales bacterium | reverse complement strand
TATTGACGAGCAACACCTACAGAATGCTTGCCCTTCTTGGCGAAGCCTGTGTCGTCAATCACAAGCGCTTCAATGCCGGGCAACTCACTATCAATCTTCAAGGCAATACGCTGGAACATCTCCTCTTCGGACCACGGGCTAGCCACCACACACTGTTGCAAGCGCTGCCGCATTGCTTCTGTCTCACCAGGCGTGCAGCCATGGCAGCGATGTTCTTGCGCTCTCCATTGAGAAGTAGGCCCACGACGTATTGCCTCATCGTGTCACGACGCTCGGGCCGGCCCATCCCGCTAGTCAATGTACCGACGAATTCGTCCAGATCACGTTGAAGCTTCCGAAGCTGATGAGGAGTCATCTGCTAGGTAGATCACTTGAGTCAGAAATCGTCAAGCAAAAGTGACTAAGTAGTACTAGGGCACGCTCGCCAACCGGTTCCTCTGGGCCTGCGGTGTTTGCTGCGGCCGCCCGTCCGGAGCCCGCGCCCGGAGGGTGAGGGCACAGTCGTCATCTTGCGGCTCTCTGGGCACTCGATGTCACCACCAGACCGTGTGGCTCGGGGGCTTCACTATGAAGAGCCCACACATTGCAGCGAATTGGCGCGCAGCGCGTATTGGCCTCAATACTGCAATTCTGGTCGTGCCATGCTCAAGGCTACTCTCACGGTCGCCTTAGCCACTTCGCTGTTCTTCGTATACGGAAACGCTCACGCCAATGGCCGTGTCGCCAAGAAGGCTACGTACAAGAGCAAGGCTACGTACAAGAGCAAGGCTACGTACAAGAGCAAGGTCGCTCCGAAGCGCGATCAGACGAGGCCCAGCAAGAAGCAATCCGTCGCTCTTCGCGCGACCCGCTCGAAGCAGCAGAGCAAGGATGGATCGATCCAGAAACTCGATCGGACCATCGCGAAGCTCGGCCGGAGCATCGCAAAGCAAGCAGAGATCAGACGGTCTGGGACTACGTGTCGCCCGCCTGGGCAGGCAAATTCTTAGACCAGTGGTGCACCCGGGCCATGCGCACGCGCATCGAGCCCATGAAGAAGATGGCTCGTCAACTACGACGACACCGGCAGTTGCCGGGATTGCCCGCCTTGCTAAGAATTTGCCCCCCCCATTCGAAGTCGCCACTGCCTTCGCCCGTCTACCGCGTTTCGACTAGCTTAGCATCAGCCTCCCGCTTCGCACCACAGGCTCCGCGCCCCCGAGAACGGCTCTATCGGGCGGTCCGTCCTCCAGGGCTAGCTTCCGAAGCCGCCACCGCCCGGAGTCTCGATCTTAAGACGCTGCCCAGCCTTCATAGAGAAGCTAGCCTTGCTTGGTAGGGCCTTGCCATCGAGGCTATTGCGTCCGGGTTGGCCGGGATGACCACCCTCTAAGCCAAATGGAGCGCGCGCCCGTCGCTCGGAAATGATCGAGACATCTAACTCCGCCAAGGCTTGGATCTCCCTCACGAGACCATCGCCGCCAGCGCTACTGCCCGCGCCGCCAGACTTCCGCCGCAAGGAAAACTCGCACAGACGCACAGGAAATCGCGCTTCCAGAACTTCCGGATCGGTGATGCGTGTATTGGTCATGTGTGTATGCACTCCGCTCGCGCCAGGAGCTTGCTTTGAGGCCCCTGCGCCCCCCGCTATGGTCTCGTAGTAGCCGAAGCTCTCATTGCCGAAGGTGAGATTGTTCATCGTGCCCTGGGAAGCTGCACTGAGCCCGAGGGCCGCCAAGAGCACGTCTACGACTCGCTGTGAGGTTTCGACGTTGCCGGCGGCAACGGCTGCCCCCGCACTCGGCTTCAGAATACTTCCATCGGGGATTCGGATCTCCACAGAGCGAAGACAGCCACTGTTGAGAGGGATGCGTGCGAAGGCCATGCAACGCAAGACATACATCACCGCCGCAATGGTGACGGCGCCTGGAGCATTTAGATTGCCTCTGACCTGCGCCCCACTACCCTCGAAATCGATCAGGAGCGACTCACCTTGCACCCGCGCGCAGACTTCGATCGGAGTGCCATCGTCCATAGCATCGGCGAAGCGGTACTCGCCATCGGGTAGCGCCAAAATGCTTGCTGCCACCTGCTCGGCGGCGTTGTCTTGTACATGGCCCATATACGCTAGCGTCAGTGCGGCTCCGCGCTCGCGGAGGAGCTCGCGGAGTAACGCTGCTCCGGTCTGATTGGCCGCGATTTGGGCGTTTAGATCGGCGATGTTGTCGGCGATGCAACGAGCTGGATATGGGCCGCTCGCGAAGATTGCCCGGACACCGTCCTCATCAAACTCGCCATTGCGAACGATTTGTACCGCTCGCAACACGACTCCTTCTTCGGAAATGCTTGTCGAGAACGGCGGCATCGAACCTGGGGTAATGCCGCCAACATCCGCGTGGTGTCCGCGACTAGCCGTGAAGAAGATACGCTTGCCCTCTGCATCATGAATCGGAGTGACAACCGTGATATCCGGCAGGTGCGATCCGCCGAGGTTTGGATCGTTGGATGCGAAGACGGAACCCGGTTCGGGGTTTGGATGAGTCTCCAGAATTCCCCTGATGGACTCGCCCATTGCGCCCAAGTGCACTGGAATATGAGGAGCGTTGGCAACCAAGCCGCCATCCGCATCAAAGACCGCACAGGAGAAGTCCAAGCGCTCGCGGATGTTTGTGGAGACGGAAGTATTGCGGAGGGCATTGCCCATCTGTACCGCGGTCGACATGAAGAGATTGCCAAAGATCTCGAGACGAATGGGATCAACTCTCGTATTGCCCTCGTCTGGATGTGCAATCGACGGTTTCTCGTCGATAAGCAGCAGTCGATTCCCTGCTCCCAGTTTCGCGGAGAACCCTTCGTCCAATGCGATAGTGCCTGTGGCGTCTAGGATTAGTGCTGGACCAGCAACCGTGGCGCCGAGGCCCAACTGCTCACGGCCGTAGACGGGAACATCACGATACTGCCCGCCTATGCATTGCGATTGATTGCGCAGAGCGGAGAGAGGCCCCACCGGGGCGGGCTCGCCATTGTCTATCGTAGCGTCCGATGGCGCGACGACCTCCGAGCGCAGTGTTACCATTTCAACGACCTCGTCTTTCGCAAAGCCGTAGAGTCGCAGGTGCGCATGCCGGAATTCTTCTGATGCACCTGGTCCAGCTTGCACGGTGATGCATGAGTCTGTTCCCCGATAGCGAAGGTCCAGCCGTCTGATGCACAACACCGATCCAGCACCCTCTCGAAGCAATACGGATTTCCCCGCAGTTTCTAGTGCGACATAGGCCTTCTCGAGCTGCTCCTGATCTTTCAGTTCTCGTCGCCCCGCGTCGGCCTCTCCGTGCCAACTCGGTGACGCCAATCCCATTCCGTAGGCCGAGAGCACCCCTGCCAGCTCATCGATGATGAGTGTGCGAACTCCGAGTTGCCGTGCGATAGCACATGCATGTTGCCCACCAGCGCCTCCAAAGACGAGCAGGGCAAAGTCACGCAAGTCGCGGCCTTTCGCCGTCGTCACTTCGCGAATGGCCGCAGCCATGTTGGAGTTTGCGATTTCTATGAAGCCTTCGGCGATTTCGAAAGCCGTCTTGTGTACGCCACGCTTTGCAAGTTCCTCACGCCGTGCTTCGAGCCTCGCAAACACGGGTTCGAGCTGAAGCGAGAAGGGAAAACGATCGTCGACCACTCGTCCAAGAGCCAGATTACAGTCGGTCACGGTGAGTGAATGGGCACCCGCATTGCCGTAGCAGAGCGGCCCGGGATGCGCCCCAGCACTCTCGGGGCCGACCTGAAAGTGAAACCCGTTGTCCAAGCAAATCGAGCCACCACCGGCAGCAACGGTATGAATGCTCATCATGGGCGCCCGCAAACGCACGCCGGCAACGCAGCTCTCGTAGCTGCGTTCGAGTTCGCCGTCGAAGCAGCTCACGTCCGTAGATGTGCCCCCCATGTCGAACCCAATCGCCTTGGTGAAACCGGCGGCTTTGGCGATTTCGGTGTAGGCGATAACACCTCCGGCCGGCCCGGAAAGCACAGCATTCTTTCCGCGGAAGCGGGACGCACTTGTGAGCCCACCGCTCGACTGCATGATCTGCAAATTGCTTTCGGGCAGCTCACCTTGTAGTTCTTCTAAGTATCTACGTATCAGCGGAGTGAGATAGGCATCGACGACGGTCGTATCTCCGCGCCCGAGCAGACCCATCTCAGCGCTCACCTCACTTGAACAAGAGACCTCGACAAAGCCAACCTCGCGAGCGGTCGCCTCGATCCGACGTTCCAAGGTATCGTCGAGATAGGAGTGCAGGACAACGATGGCCAGACTTTCAATTCCCTGGCTAAGCAGATCTTCTAGCTGCTCTCGCACTTCGCAGCCGGGTTCTTCGAGAATCGCCCCCCGAGCATCGAGGCGCGCGCCGACTTCCAGCACCTCTCGATACAACATCTCCGGCTTGACGATGTCGAGCGCAAAGAGATCGGGCCGAGCCTGAGTGCCGATCGCAAGCAGGTCGCGAAAGCCCCGACTAATCACCAGTGCCGTGATTGTGCCGCGTCGCTCCAATAGCGCATTGGTCGCGAGCGTGGTGCCCATACGCACATTGCAGGGAGGTATCGGAGCGTCCGCCGCGATCTCAAGGAGTGTGCGTATTCCCTCCAGCGGTGCCCTGTCCGAGGAGAGCACCTTCACACTTCGCATATCTCCGTTTGGAGAGACGCCGATGCAGTCGGTGAACGTGCCCCCTCGATCGATCCAGAACTGCCAGCGCGCTCCCATGCGAGCATAGTACCTGGTGGCTCGCCGATCGGATATGGTCTGCAGGGTGAGAGTCCCTCTCCCCATCGATGCCCAGCTTGCCGCCATAGCCTGTGCCGTGAAGACTCATGGTGGTGCGGTGGTGGTGGCAGAGCCGGGAGCAGGCAAGACCACACGTGTTCCAAGCATGTTGCTCGATGCCATGGGTATTCCCATCGTCTGCACCCAACCAAGACGTATCGCGGCTCGGCTATCGGCAAAGCGGGTCGCAGAAGAGCGGGGTACAAAACTCGGAGGTGAAATTGGCTACGAGGTGCGCTTCGACCGCAAGGTTAGCGCCAACACGCGGCTGAGATTCATGACTGAAGGCCTCGCGCTGCGACAGTGGAAGTCGCTGACGAAAGGACCGCAGGTGCTAGTGCTCGACGAGTTTCACGAGCGACATCTAGACGCTGATATGTTGCTCGCCCTCGTTGCGAAGGAGCGGCGCTGTGGCGGCTCACTCGGCTTGGTAGTGATGTCCGCGACACTCGATGCAGATCCGATTTCAGAGTTTCTCGGAGGGCTCCCAGTCGTCGCCAGCAAGGGCCGACAGTTCCCTGTCGAAATGGAGTCGGTCCCGCCAAGAGATCAAGAGTATCTCGAAGTCAGCATCTCGCGAGCCCTTAGAGAGATCCTCAAGGACGAGAAGGACACGGGCGATGTATTGGTCTTCCTACCAGGCATATCTGAGATCCGTCGTGCACAAGAGAAGCTCGCCCCTCTCGCCAAGGAGCGAGGGCTCTTGCTGCTTCCCTTGCACGGCACCCTATCGCGCAAAGAACAAGATTTGGCAATCGCACCAGCCAGCGGGCGCAAGGTTGTCTTGGCGACCAACGTTGCCGAGACATCACTCACCATCGATGGGGTTACCTCGGTCATTGACAGCGGAACAGCCCGCGTCTCGCGCCACTCCCCATGGACCGGGCTGGCGAGTTTGCATGTCGAGCCCATCAGCCAAGCCAGTGCAAAGCAGCGCGCAGGGCGCGCGGGACGAACCCGCCCTGGCCGTTGCCTTAGGCTCTACAGTGAGCACGAGCTAAAAGGGCGGCGAGAATTCGACGCACCGGAAATCGTTCGCAGCGACTTGGCGGCGCCCTCGCTGCAGCTTGCGGCAGCAGCCTCTTCGATGAGCGAAATACGCTGGCTCGACGCTCCTCCGCAGAATGCTCAAGAGGCCGCAAATGAGCTGCTCACGAGACTGGGGGCTATTGAAGGTGATGGCACAATCACCGAGGTCGGTAAACGCATGAGCACTCTCGCGGTGCATCCGCGCCTCGCTCGTCTCATACTCGAAGGGGCCCAGCGCGGCTTGGCGAAGACGAGCGCCCGCGCCGCAGCACTTCTCTCGGAGCGGCCTCTGCGGCACTCTCAGAGGCGCGGCGAGCAGGCACAGGCCACAAGCACGAGCGATGTTCTCGACGATCTCGAAGTTCTGGCCAAAGTCGAGTCTGGAGGCTTTCGGATCAACGTAGCACGAGCGGCCGGTGTGGATATTCAGACGGCAAAGAACGTCTGCAAGAACGCGACGCAGTGGCTGCGCGCGCTTAGCGCCCAACGCGATGCGGCCGACCTCTCACATGAGGAGCGGGATGAAGCCCTGCAGCTCGCCCTGCTTGCAGGCTTTCCTGATCGAGCGGCAAGGCGCGTTCGCGAGAGAGGTGAGTCGCTCTTGCTCTGCCAGGGCGGTGCAGTCACCCAATCGCGAAGCAGTGCGGTTCTCGATGCCGAGTACCTATTGGCCATCGATCTGGAGTCTCGCGGCAACCGCTCGCTCGTTCGAACTGCAAGCCAGATCGATCCAACGTGGCTTCTCGATCTTCCCGGCGTTCACGATGTCGATGAACACAGCTACGAGAGTGCAGGCGAGCGAGTTGTTCGTCGCACTGGAATCTTCTACGGGGATATCGCTATCGACGAAGAACGTATCGTCGACCCGAGTCGATTGGATGAAGACCGGGCCAAAGCCATTTTGCGCGATGCCCTTCTCGACGGAAAGCTCGAGCAAGTGGCGGACATGAAAGAGCTCTCCGCATACCGGCTCAGGCACGAGTTTGCCGCCAAGCACGCGCCTGAGCTCTCGTGGCGGGTATTGGATAGCGAGATGGTTAGCTCGGCCTTGCTATCGATGTGTGCTCGGCCAACTCGTCTTGCAGATCTGCGGGGCGTCTCTGTCGTGGAGGCCGTGCACTGGGCACTTTCTCCCGATGAGCGTGGTGCGATGGAGAAGCTAGCCCCAACCCACGTCTCGATACCAGCTCGCAAGCGTGTCGAAGTAAACTACGAGGTCGACAGGCCACCTTGGATTCAGAGTCGCCTTCAGGATTTCTTTGGCGCACAGGCCGGGCCAAGCGTGGCGGCAGGCAAGGTGCCCTTGGTTCTGCATTTGCTAGCTCCGAACCGCAGAGCCGTGCAAGTAACAACGGATCTCGCAGGTTTCTGGCTACGCCACTACCCGGATCTCAGAAGGCAACTGATGCGCCGTTACCCCCGTCACAAGTGGCCAGAGAAGCCTTAGGTCCTTAGCCCGAGGCTAGGGATGCCCCCAAAGGCCGAGGCGGGGGCAGCAGTTTCCGGTGCACCGGCTTCGCTGGCCGCATTGCCCGCGCCTTTCTCGTCGGCTACCCTGCACCGGGTGATTCACCTATTCTACGGAGACGCGGCGGCCGATGCATTCTCCTGCTTCAACAAGGCCGCGAGCAAGATCATCCTCCGCGAAGCACTGCTCTCGGGGCCGGCAGCCCTGCCCTCCGAGACTTGGAACGATATTCGAAGTGGGTTCTTGGCCGATGCCTTCGGCGTCAAGCGTGAAGAGTGCCTTAAAGATCTCACTGCTTTTGACGAGCAGTTGGAGGGTCTCCGAGAAGAAGAAGACGAAATCGTCTGCTGGTTCGGCCGCGACCTCTTCTGCCAAGTAGGTCTCATCTACACCCTCGTTCGCCTCGGTGAAATTCGCACAAGGAACATCTCCTTGGTTTGCCCGCTCTCCACTGACGAGGACATCTATTGCTTTGGAGATGTCGCTCCAGCCGAGATGAACGACCTCCTGCAGAAGCGCATCCCAATTGACGACTTGAAGCTTCAGCAAGCCGCTATTGCTTGGCACCTCTACGCGAGCGACGATCCAGAGAGCCTGAACGGAGTGTTCGATGGCTCGATGGATGTTGGCCCAGGGTTCGCTCTAGCTCTTGAACAACATGCCTCCCGATTCCCCTGGGCTAACGACGGCCTGGGCGTGACAGAGCGAGCAGTCGTTCTCGCCGTTAAGAACGAGCCTTTGGAGTTCTCGGAAGTATTCAGAGCAGTCTCCAAACGCGCCCGTCACATCACGTGGGGAGACATGCAGATCTACAACATCTGCCAGCGCATGGTGGCCTCAGATCCACCGCTTCTGTCTTTCACGAAATCCGATGAGGCAGCAGCGCTGCCATCAGGTGTCTTTGCACTGACAGAGGCAGGCGAGAGCGTCCTAGAGGGCCTGGGCGGTGTGATTGAACGCGCGCATCACTGGCTGGGCGGCTGCGAGCTTTCTGGGGTGCCGCAGTGGTGTTGGGATTCGGAGGCGCGAAGAATCGTCTACGCTGCAACGTAGGCTCTCCACCCTTATGCGCTCGAAGTGGGGCCTAGTACTACTGGGACCAAAGTCGTCCGTAGAGCGAATGCCCAACGACGAGCAAGGCATAGGCTGCGATATCGCCGCCGTTTTCGCGCAGTACACCAAAGTTGAAATCAAGAGCGGAGAGCCCATCCTCGCACCGTTCAACAACTTCTGAGACCGTGTGTTCACAGTCGACGTTGTTGGCAATGGCGGCTAGATCTGCGTGAATAACTTCGAGGCGCGCCCGAGTCATTGGTTCGGCTTCGCTGATGGCCGCATCGTCAATCCACTCGAGCAAGAGGCCGGCGAGGTTGCGAGCGTCCACATGCATGTCGGACGTGCTCTCGCTCGGTGCCACAATGCCCACCATGGCCGGATGCACGCGCCGCGTGCTGCGATTGCCTTTGAGCAAGAGCGCCTCTGGGCAAACATTATTGTGAGCGAGCCCCGTTGCGTGTAGTCGTGCGACCTGCTTTGCGACAAGATAGCCGAGACCAAAAGCCTCTCGCGGCTCTAGAGTGTGCTCAGAGAGATCTTGTCCGAACCGTGCATCTTCGACGTGCTCAGTCAGAAGAAGTAGCACTGAGCTCTCGGCATCGTAGATGACCCTGTGCAAAGGAGTCATTAGACCTTGCCGCGCCCTGCGCAAAGCGGGTTGGAACTTTGTCATCCACCTCTCGACGATCTTCGTACTGTTGACATCGCCAGCGAGGTCGAGAACGGTCACAATCTTGGGGTAGATGTTGGCATCGGGAAATCGGCCCAGAGCGATGAGTTCCGGATCCGGAGCCGCAGAGAAGATGGCGTGCCCCTTGACCCTGCCCAGAGAACGCTGCAATTGGTACCCCTGCCTCAGGAGGATACGGTCCACGGTGGCGATTAGTTCAGCGCCAATCGACTTGTCCGCACGCCCCTCTTGCAACGATTGTAGGCGACTATCATTGTCGCCGCAACGCATCGTGACTTTGAACGACGAGGTGCTACGCTGGTCGCGCTGCAGCTTGGGGAGGACAGCGCGCAGAGCCGCTACCACTTCGTCTGCGCTCTTGGGGCGAAGATCTGGAGAACGCTGCATGCAGTGTTCAATGATGGGCCTCACCACCAATGGCACACTATCAGGATAGGAGATGTAGGAGCGCTCTCCTCGCACTACGCCCTCACTCACTCTGAGCAGTAGGCTCCACATGTCCTCGGCTTCTCCATAGGGGAGTTGCTCGGTGAATAGCGCGAAGATGGCAGTTCCGAGGGCGTAGATGTCGAGGCCGACGCCGATGGTGGATTCCATCAGCGCAGAATCGAGAATCTCCGGCACGAGAGAATAGCCGGGCGAACCAAAAATTCGCCCCTGGAAGCGCTTCTTGTAGTCCATCCCAACGACATCGGCCAGTTTGAGCACGAGATCGAAATCGAAGAGGCTTGCAGTCTCGATCTTATCATCGACCAGAATATTTCTTACCGTGAAATCTCGATGAAGAAAGCCGGCCTTGTGCATCGAAGAGAGGCCGGTTATGGCCTGCATGAGGAGTTCGACTTTGCGCCGGGAGCTTAACTCGCCGCGGGCGATGACCTCTCGCAACGTGCCAGAGCGCAGGGGGCTAACGATGAGGTAGTTGTCCGAGATGCGCGTCGATACGTAGGTGGGCAAGAGGTGCGGAGAATCGATCTTCGCAACATTGTCCACGTTCTTCATCACCATCTCGTGCTCATGCTTGGCTGCCGCATCGGTGCGCAGCTGCAGTAGGAAGTCGGGATGAAAGACTTTGCCTACGACGGCTTGGGTTTGTGAGTCTGGACCCATGCGCCGGCCCATGAGGAAGACGGTTCCCATGCCACCTTGGCCAAGCTCCTTGCCGGTGGTCCTGTAGTAGTACTGACCACAGCGAAAAACGATGCCCGCCTGCTCGAGATCATCGGAAACGACCTCGGCATACGGCCGAGATGTCTCCCACTCTCTGCTTCCATCAATTGCCACTGTGTATGCGCGCCACGTTTGCCACTGCGCCGTCTCCAAAACGATTGTAGGTGGCCCGAGCAGAACAAGGCAATCCGCATGTCCTAATAATAACAGGTAGTTAAAAAGGCTCAGAGATCACAGCAACATGGGGTCGGAGCCAACTTCATATCAGCATGTCGCAATCCTTCATATCCTGGCTGCAGCCGTGGTAGCACCGCCGCTCGATGCTCTCTGTCGTGACAATGACTACGCAAGACGCGAGCCTGGAGTTGGCTCGGGTTGAGGACCGAGACTCGTGAGTACTGCAGCGGTCGCGCGAGCCAGCTTCACGTCAAGAGATCTGATTGCCCTGGCCAAGCCCGGCATTCTCATCTTTGCTCTGATGACGACGGCTGGTGCGATGTCTCTGGCGCCGGGCACCGTGGAGCCCTCTCTCTGGCTTCCGCTCTTCTTGGGAACCGGCCTCATCGTTGCCTCGGCGAACGCGCTCAACATGTACCTCGAGCGTGAAATCGACTGCTACATGTCGCGCACAAAGAAGCGCCCATTGCCCGCGGGCAGAATGGATCCGCAAGTCGCCCTTGTCTTCGGCCTCATCGCTGTTGCCATCTCGGTGCCGCTACTCACCTTTGGCGTCAACGCACTCACCGGCATGTGTGGAGTCGTAGCCTTCATCAGCTACGTAATGTTCTACACCCCCATGAAGCAGCGCACCACCATGGCGGTCATCGTCGGCTCGCTGCCCGGTGCCATGCCGGCGCTCATGGGTTGGACCGCTGTAACGGGACGTCTCGACGCCGGCGGCTTGGTAATCTTCGGAATCCTCTTCTTCTGGCAAATTCCGCACTTCCACGCCATCAGCCTCTTCCGCAGCAAGGAGTACACCCGCGCAGGGCTCAAGGTACTGCCCGTAGAATCGAGCCCCGAGTTCACTCGTCTCGCGATGGTTCTCTACACCGCCGTGCAAGTGCAACTCTCGTTCATGCTCTACCCTCTTGGCGTCGCTGGTATCTGGTATGTGGCAACTGCAGCGCTTTTGGGCGGTGCCTACTTCGTCTACTCGGTAGTCGGCCTGCGCAATGGCAATGCAAAGTGGGCCAAGCGCTTCTTTCTCTTCTCGATCGTCTACCTGCCCATTCTCTTCACTGTCATGGTGATAGACGGAGTCTCGTAGTTCCCCCCGTGTCCACCGCTGCTAGACCAGGAGACCGAGATTTCTTTGGCAAGCCGATGAACTGGCTCGTGCTCGCCATCGCGCTCTGCTTTGTCCCGGTCTTCGGCTACATGATCCAAAGCGGAATGTCATGGGACGAGATTCATCCCGCCCTAAACGCCATGATCAATGCCAGCTGCTTCGTCTTCCTAATCGCGGGGCGAAGATCCATAGCCCGCGGGCGCGAGATGCTGCACAAGCAATGCATGATGGCGGCCTTGGCGACTTCCGGTATTTTTCTGGTGAGCTACGTGACCCGCTACATGCTCAGTGGCACTCATCGCTATGCAGGAGAGGGGTGGGATAGGACGCTATACCTCGTCATCCTCTTCTCCCACATGCTCCTAGCCATGGCTCTGGTACCTCAAGTACTTCGCAGCGTCTACCTCGGCATCAAGGGCCAGCGAGAGAAGCACCGGCGACTCGTCAAATGGGCTTGGCCCATCTGGGCCTACGTCTCAGCTACCGGTGTCGTCGTCTACATCATGCTCTATCGGCTCTAGCTCATTGAGGATCGTGCTTCCGAGTACAGATTCATCCCTGCAAAGCCTTCATACTCGCAAGAAATTCCACAGGTATATCCTCGAATACGACTCTGTAGCCAATGTCGCCTTCAACTCTGGCGACTCGGCCCGTCAACGTGTGCTCGTCGATAGTCCAGTCGTCGTCACCCGGAAGCAAGAGGACGATATCCAGTTTCTCGCCAACCACAAGGGTCTCATCACACATCAGGAATAGTCCTGTGTTGCTCACATCTCGGGTCATCGCCCCGTGGGTGTGCTCTCCGTGGCTAACGCGCGCGCGCGCCGCAATTTGCACATTAGCAATCACAGCAACACGCTCCGACTGACGTTGTTCGACGGCGACGCTGGGGCGTTGTTGATCGATCTCAATCTCGACATCGTCCAATGAGATCTCTTCGAGTTCTTCTAATTCTGCCTCCGAGAGGTCTAACTCTGGCGGTGTATGCGAGATTTTATCGGCGATGAACTCCAAGTCGTCATCATCGAGAGCTTCGATTTCTTCATCGTCGGCTTCTAGATCGAATTCGGAATCGAAATCCTGCATCACCATTGCAGCCTTGACGTCGCTCGCTTCCTTCGCCTCTACCGAGGACTGCTCAACTTGGACAGGGGCAAGCGTGAAATCGAGGTCCGCAGATGCGTCAACGAGATCGCGGGCCGCCTGCTCCGCGGCAGCGGTGACCGCCGCAAGTTCAGCGGCGCGGGCGACCTCCTGCGCTTTCGATGCAGCAGCAGCTTTGTCGGCGGCAGCTTTGGCAACAGCAGCAGCGGATTTTGCGGCTGCTTCGGCAGCAGCCTTGGCCGCGGCGGCATTCTCTTCGTCCAGCGAGAAATCGAGGTCTTCGCGAGGCCCCACGATGTTCTCAGACGAGTGCTGCCCTTCCATCAGGTCGGCGTCCAGCACCTCAACATTCTCCTCAGCGAGGGAGAAGTCGAGCCCGTCCTCCTCCTCTTCTCCATCAAGGGAGAGGTCTAGCCCTTCCTCCTCTTCTTCTTGGTCAAGGGAGATCTCTGGTTCGTCCACATCATCGGTGGCACCCGGGACGACTTCGAAGTCCTTCTCGGACTTCGCCTTCGTGCTCTCTCCTTTTCTCTCACTATCGTTCGGGGCTACCCCGAGAACTGCGGGGGCCTGAAACCTCTTTCGGAGCGCACCGCGAAAGAAAAGCGATGCTCGGCGATGCGCGGTATCGTCTTTTGGTTATCCCGAGTCCCTGTCGGGCCGTCCAGACCACGACGTCCTCGTCGGTAACACGTGCCATTGTCTGTGCAAGCAACTTCACCGCTGGTGCCGTCGTTCTCGAGCTACGAAAATGCACAGTCACAAGGGACAACATGGAGATGTGATGAGGAATGGAAGTCTGTCCCTCCTCATAGCAATCGAGCAAGGCCTGATGCGTCAGCCGTACAGCCATCGAGGGCCGTACCGCGCGTGCAGAAAGCCGGACGCCGGCACGTCTATACACTTCCACGTGTTGGGACTTCGGCAGTGCCTCAGACCGAAGGTGATAGTGCACGACGAGTTGCTTCCAGTTCTGCTGCGCGACGAGCTCCGCCTCGAGAAGTGAGAAGATTGTGTTGTCGCTTGGTTTGGCATCGAGGGCGCGCTGGAGCAAGTGGCCATAGTTCCCACCATCGCCGCGAAGGCGGGCCAGACGTGCTAGTCGCAAGAGGGTACTGGGTAGTTCCGAGGATGTGCTACGTGCCGCCTGAGCGTCCAAGTCGGCCAGCCCCTTTGTTGAGATTTGTTCTGACATCCCTCGCGACAGCAGCTTGAGGGTATCGTCGTCCGGCGAGACCTCGAGGGCGGCCACAACCGCATCCTTGGCGGCCGCAACCTCACCTCCATCAACGAGCGCAAGTGCTCGCACCATCAGCATGTCGGCAGCGCCTGTAGTTTCATATTCGACAGCAGCAAGCTGCGCAACGCGAACGAAGTCGCCAAGCTCAAAGCAGACTAGCCGCGCGCGCTCGAGAATGTCGCCACGTACGCCAGCTCGCCAGGCCCAAGCGTAGAGCACCATTGCCAAGGCCCGATTCGGTGAGACGCTCTTGACGATCTCAGCGAGCTCACATGCCATGCGGCCCCGGGCCTCGGAGGCTTCGCCTGCAGGATTCCGCGTGCGCGGCGCTGAAGCACCAGCTCCCAATCGTCTGAGTGCCAGAGATAGCGCCGCAGCTCCATGGACAACGATAGCACTTTGCTCATTCTAGCCGCTGGACGCCCTGCGTTCAATTCCTTGACGTGTAGCCAGCACGTCTGGCTCGGATATGCTCTCGGACCGAGACCTCTATGCCGTCCGAGACAAAGCAACATTGTCTCTGCAAAAGTGGTTCACCCCGCATCCTCGGGTAGATAGCGTCGCCCGGTCTCCCACTCCTCGGAGGTTCCGATGAGGATCGCCGAGACCAGTCGCAGGCACCAAGCTTGGTTTGGGAACATCGTTGCTACTCGGGTTCGTCGCCCAATTTCTTTGTTGAGCCTCTCGAGCAAATTGCTGGTTCTCATCTTCTTCTGGTGAGCCTCTGGCAGCGCGAAAACGGTGAAGCCCTCGGGAATGGCACTTTCGGCCCATTTGACCAGGTCTGGGGCTCTCTTGGCATATCGCCGAATAGAACTCTGCAACAGTTCCTCGGCTTCGGTCTTGGTGGCAACGTCCCATCCATTGTTGAACTTTAGGTAGCGGTTCCTCCCGATCCCATTCAGGATCGGGGTTGCAAAAACAAAGGAACCGCTGATGAATAGAGTATCAAAGAAACGAAGAAAAG
>JAAEPE010000230.1 GCA_024222395.1 Myxococcales bacterium | reverse complement strand
CACAGCGAACGACGCCTTTTGCCGCTTGTCTCGAAGCGAACCGCAAGTCTCGTCAAGATAGGAGTTGAATCGGACTTCTGCGCCCGGGGCCAGCCCTGACTCGTGCATGTAATCCTTAGATCACACCTCGATCTTCACCCCAAGTCTTTGGTGAAATTGGCCGCAGCAGTGTTAGGCATAATTCATTGTCACCGAAGCAGATTGCCCCCATCAGACCTTGCGGTGGGCGCTGGACTATCTTGTTTTGTGGGGAGTGCCCTTTTCTGCCATTCGTGAGTTGAGGACAGCGAAACAAGCGCTAGTTCTAATTCACAAAGAGAACAAGCGCCTGCACAAGCGGCTCGCTAAGCAAACAGAACGAATCGCGACTCTCCTAGGTGAGTCTGGCGGAGCCATGCGAGGCGCAAATTCATCGAGGCCGAATCTGCTTACCCTCAAAGTTCTGAGGCGATTGCGATTATGCGCAAGCTCTTTGCCATCGAAAGAGAGTTGCCCGATTTTCGATGCTTGGAAGACCCCGCCGAGCGTGAAGCCGCGCTCAAAATCACTGGCTGCTTCGCGTTTGGAGAAGTCTCGTCCTCTCATGGAAGAGCTTGCCCAATGAATGCGAGAGCAAAACTGCTTGCCCAAGAGCAAACTCGGAGGAGCTATCCGATACGCAACCAATAACAGGAAGGGACTGGGAATTTTTCTAAACGATCCGCGAGCGCCCATGACAAACAATCAGACGGAGCGAAGCATAAGACCTGCTGTTCTAGGCCGAAAGAATCACCACGGATCCAAGAGCAAACGAGGAACCGAAGTCGCTGCGCTCTTTTACTCCCTCATCGGAACGTGCCGAATGCTCGACGTCAACCCCACCGAATATCTGCTCGCCGCCGCGACAGTCGCGATCGAGAGCCCTGGAGAAGTTCTGCTCCCCCACGAATTCAAGTGACAGAAGCGCTAAACACAGCTTCGCGACTCTCGAGAGAGGGGGGGCAGGGCGAGGTTCTACTACTGAACAGCCACAAAGACACATTCGATCTGCTCTGCGTCGACGGTGTAATGCCGGGTGCATCCTGCAAGTCGGTAATCAATAGATTTCGAGATGACTACCCTGGCAAGCCCGTGCTGGTTTGTTCGGGCTATCTGGCAGAGGAACTCGTTCGCCGTGAAATCTACACGGGTGAAATCGAGTTCCTCGCAAAGCCCTTCACTGGTGATGCGCTGGTGGCGAAGCTCGAAGAGATGCTGGGCGGGACGCCCACTGAGACAGTGTAGGTTTCGAGAAATCGGACAAGACACCTCGGAGAGAGCTATGTTGCACGCGCATCGAAGAATCTCGAGATAGTCGCAAATTCACAGTGCGATTCGAAGGTTCTGGGATTTTCTGGGAACTAATGCGCCAGGGCGCTGTCGATGTTCATGAGGCTGGCGAGCGTACTGCTCTTTAGCCACACGCTGCGGTGTTCGCGGCGAGAATGCCCGCGTCCTTGGCGCCGCGCATGTTCGGATCTACCCAGCTCACGCCAGAGGTAGGTGCCCGAAGTGCGTCGCCAGCGCACGGGCTCCCACACGCGTCAAACCAGCGGAGCGCATCATGTCTGAGAGCAATACCTCAATCACCTTCAAGATCTTCCGAGATGAAACGTTCCTTCGCGAGGAAACGCTAAGCGTTGCCGTCATCAAGATCGGCAAGCTCTCATCCTCGCATTTGCGTCTCGACGACGACTCGGTAAGCCGAATGCATGCCGTCGTCGAAGTCTCGAACAAGCAGGTGAGCATCATCGACCTCGGCTCGACAACGGGAACTCGAGTGAATGGCCAGAAGATCAACAAGGCTGTCTTGCACGACGGCGACACCGTCATCATTGGCGATGTTCGGCTCGAAGCTGTCATTTCTATCCCGGTCGCAGTTGCGGAGTTCACTCCAGCGCAGACTCACGAAGTCCAACCCGTGTCCGCGACTCCGCTGCCCGTGCCCGTTCCAATGTTCGAACCACAGGCGCCAGCGATGCCGAGTATCGCCTTCGCAGATGGTACATTCGACGCCTCCGCCATCGAAGTCACAGCGATGCTCGGCGATTCGGTGGTTGGCGTGAAACACGTAGTGAATCCGCGCGCAGGCAGGGTACGCCCTCTTACCTACGGAATTATTGCAGGCGGCCTCTTGCTACTTGTACTCAGCAGCGTCGCCTTCTACTCGGGGGTCGGAACAGCTGCCCACAACAAGGAGCGCTTCGAAGCGCACGTCGCGGCAAAGCGCGTCGCCCACGAATTTCGTCCAAGCAGGCTCAGCACGGCCTTCGATTGGATGGCACTGGGAGGCCTGGCAGGCGGTCTCCTATGCATGACGTGGGGCCTTCTCCGCATCCGCGAAGAGCGCGTCCAGCCGCGATTCCGCATCGGTCACGCCCCTGGGGTAGACCTTCCGACTGCCGACTCCCCCCTCAAAGATCTCAGTTTGGTTGCCCCAGACGGTGATTCCTTCGTCTTCAATTTCGCAGAGGGCTGGCAGGGCAACTTTGCTCACGGTGGCCACGTAACGAAACTCTCAGACCTGCCCGCACAGGGCCTGGCTCAGCCCAGCGCTAGCATCCCTGGCGCATGGCAAGTCCCTATTCTCGCCAATACAAATATCCAAGTCACAGCGGGGGCTCAGAAGTTTACGGTTCGCTCGGTGGCGCAGCCTCGCAGGCAAGCTACTCCAATCTGGATGCAGGGCAACACTGAGCTCTTCTCTTACATCGGTGCCTCCGCGGTTGTGATTATCGGCTTTGTCCTCATGCTCGACGGCTTGCAACCCGATGAGACCACGCTCGGTGGGGACGCTTTCGATAGCTCTACCCGAATGGCGCACCTAATCTCAACGGCCCCCGAAGACGCAATTGAGGAGCCGCCAGTTGAGAAGAAGGGAGCAGGGGAAGCTGCAGACGGCACTGGAACAAAGATGGCGATGGACTCAGGCAAGATGGGTTCGAAGGAATCCAAGAAGGCCACAGGCCAATTCGCGATGAAGAACACGGGCATGCCACCAGCCTTGGCAAGGCAGATGGCCAGAGATCGGGCGATGGACTCAGGCATCCTCGGTGTCTGGGCGCGAAGCAATGGCGGTGCCTTCGAATCCCTCACAGCGACCGCGAACTTCTATTCGGGTCTCGACGATAGGGATGTCTACGGTGGGCTGCTCGGTAGCGAAGTCGGCGAGATGGCCGGTCCATGGTGCCACGGAGTAGAAGGGGTTGGCCCCGGAGCCGACGGCGATGGCTGGGGCACGATTGGAACCGGCAACTACGGTCTCATAGGACACAGCGAAGGCACGGGCACGGGTTACAAGCCAGGACACGGCAAGGGCGAACTGCGAAGGCACAAAGCTTCGCCGCCCAAGGTGACCATCGGCCCCATAGACCAGAACGGCGACCTCGACCCAAGCATCATTCGGCGCTACGTGCGCAAGAAGCTCTCTCGAATTCGCTACTGCTATGAGAAAGAGCTGGTGGTCTCTCCAAGACTCAGCGGCACCGTCGTGACCCAGTTTACAATCTCGCCAATGGGAATCGTACAAAGTGTCAAGGCGCGGGGACTGGGCAACCCAGGAGTAGAGTCATGCGTATCGGCCGCCATTGAGTCGATTCAGTTTCCCAAGCCAAAGGACGGCGGCTACGTGAACGTGCGTAGCTACCCATTCACCTTCCAACCCGCAGGGGCCGAGTAGACCGTGGAGGGCGAGGGGCGTACGATGCCTCTCGTCAATGCCAAACGAAAGAGAGATCCTGAAACTGAGTGCTTGCGAGCAAGCGCGTCTCCTCCACAGTGGCGAGTTGTCTTCCCTGGAGCTCACCAATATCTATCTCGCTCGCATCGAGGCATCGAACGATGGGCTCATGGCCTTCACTCATGTAGCACCACGGCGCGCCCGATGGGCAGCCAGCCGGTGGGATAAGAGTCGAGCGCGAGGCCTGGCCCCAGAGAGCCCGCTCTCTGGAGTCCCTACCGGAGTCAAGGACTTGGCCTTTGTGCGGGGCATGCCCACGCGCTTCGGCAGCCGAGCAGTCCCCCCCATCTCGCCACTCTCCGATGGCACAGTCACCAAGCGAATTCGAGCAGCAGGCATGGTGATAACCGGCAAGCTCTCGACCTCCGAGTTTGGCGCCATGCCAGTCACCGAGACCGATACCCACGCTCCGACTCGCAATGCATTCAATCAGGAATACACCTCCGGCGGCTCAAGCGGAGGCTCAGGAACAGCGGTAGCTGCCGGTCTCTTGCCAATAGCGCAAGGCAGCGATGGCGCCGGCTCGATACGCATCCCTTCTGCTGTCGGTCATCTGGTGGGCCTCAAACCAACGCGGGGCCTAATATCTCACGTGACTCCAGTGGATACCGGCATGCGCCTTTCGACGGTGGGAGGCCTGGGCCGCACCGTAGAGGACGCCGCCGCCTTTCTCGATGTACTTGCGGATTGGCCCCAGGATTTCGTCGGTCGCCACAAGTTCGACCTCCCAAAGGGGCTGCGCGTCAAGGTCTCGACCGAGTCGCCTATTTGTGAGACAGCCCCGGAGTACCAGGCAGCCGCCGAGAAGGTCGCATCGATTCTGGGCGACTACGGTTGCGAGATAGCTCCCGCGGACTTACCAGAAGTCGACCTAGAAGACTTCTTACTTCTCTGGAAGCGCCTCATGGCGAACGCGCCTCTCATCATGGAGTCTCGACTCCAGCCAATCACCGCCTGGCTGCGCAGTGAAGGCAAGAAGATCACAAAGGTGACTTCAATTGAGACGCGGATTCGACTCGAGCAATACTTGCTCGACTCGTTCGAGAATGCTGCTCTCTGGGTGACGCCGACAATAGCGACTAAGCCGCCCAAGATCGGTGCGTGGAAAGACGCAGATCCGGAGACGAGTTTTCGAAACATCCTAGGGCTCGGGGTCTACACAGCCGCCTACAATGTGAGCGGGCAACCTGCCATTACCGTTCCCATGGGGCTGTGCGAAGACGGTTTGCCCATCGGAGTGCAAATCGCCGGTCGAACGGGCTGCGATGCACAAGTCCTGCAGGCCGCCCGAGTGGTAGAGCAAGCGGTTGGCGGTTTTCGGGGCGATCGAATCGGCGCCGCCTTCTGCTAAACTCTGGGGCATGCGCATCAAACCCGGCCCAGCACTGCTCCTCTTTGGCTCGGCGGCCATGCTTTCCAGCGTGGCATGCAAAGCCAAGGAGGGCCAAGACGAAGTCGGCTCCAAACCCGAAGCGCCGCCCGTGACGGAGCCCTCACAGACGGAGTCCGCTCCCGTGCCGGATGCGCAGGGGCCGACAGTTCTGAGTGAGACGTCGACCGTCTTGCTCGATACGAAGACTGACACCGCGGCGCGGTGGACGGTCACAGATACAGACATCCGTCTCCGGGCCGCATTCGCGAAGAACTCCGAGGATGCTGCCAAGCGAGATGCCACGATCTACGCCAAGGTAGGAGAAACCCCGGAAGCGGAAGTTCTCTCATGCAAAGCGATGCTCATGGAAGATGCGCCTCGCATCGAGGCAATGCTTCGCGGTGATCACCTGCACCTCCTGTGCATAACGCCTCCTGCGGGCGGTAGGCTCGGCTTCACCGATGCACTTAGGGTGACCTTCGACCCCGCCAAGCTCGCTCTCACGGAAACAGGTTCCTACGGTGGTGAGGGAATCGTGGATCCCGATACGATCGATCTGGATGAGGGTGAAGGCGAGCTGTAGAGCTTGGCCGGGAAGGAGCGCTTTTTCAAAGTGCCCTACCTGGCTATGTGCTCAATCGCCAAGCAAGTGGCTACAACCCCATTATTTTCGCGATGGCGTAGCGCATCACCTCGTCGGTGCCGCCGCCGATACGAATAAGCCTGGAATCGCGCCATGCCCGGCTGATGAAAGTCTCATCCATGTAGCCCATGCCCCCATGGAACTGCAAACACTCGTCCATCACCTTGCTCGATAGTTGGCCGACAAAGAGCTTCGACATCGATATCATCTTGACGGTTTCAAAGCTCAGCGCCCCACCCTTCTCGTAGCGCTCTTCGTTGTAGCGTTCGACCGCTGCATAGGTGAGTTGCCGTGCTGCCTCTAGCTCGGTGTAGAGGTCGACAAAGCGGTGTTGCCATACTTCCCGCCTAATAATGGGCTTGCCAAATGCTCTGCGCTCGCGGCCGTACTGCACGCTGCGGTCCAAGGCGCGCTGACAACCCGCTAGGGTCGTCGCCGCTGCGACCAAACGCTCGGTTTGGAAGTTCTGCATCAGGTAATAGAAGCCCTTGCCCTCATCACCAAGAAGATAGCGAGCAGGGACGCGGCAGTCTTCGAAGTGCAGCTCAGCCGTATCGCTCGAGTGGTTTCCGAGCTTCTTGAGCTTCTTGGAAACGTTGAATCCCATGGTATCGGTTGGCAGGAGAATGATGGAGATACCGCCGTAACCAGCTTCGGGATCTGTCTTGCACAGCAGTGTGACGAACGATGCCCGCGTGGCATTGGTGATGAACGTCTTCGCTCCATTGATAATGTAGTCATCACCGTCGCGTTTGGCAGTCGTACGAATCCCGGCAACATCACTGCCGGCGTCGGGTTCGGTGACGCCCAGAGCAGCAATTCTATCGCCAGCAAGTGCGGGCTTTAAGAACTCTTCGATCTGCTCTTTGGTGCCAAGGTCTGCGATGCAGGGTGTGGCCATATCACTTTGCACAAGCAGCCCCATTCCCACGCCGGCAGCATTGATGCCCGCATACTCCTCGCCTTTGGCAATGCTCAACCAGTAGTCGCCACCAAGGCCGCCGTGCTCTTCTTTGAAGTGCGCACCGTGAATACCCAAGTCGCCGGCCTTCTTGAAGACCCAGTCAGGAAACGTCTCGTCGAGTTCCCATTGGTCGACATTGGGGACGAGCTCCTTCTCAACGAAGGTCTTGACGGTGCGTCGGAATGCCTGGTGCTCTTCTTGAAAATGCTTGCTCATGGAGTTTCCTCGGGCTGGCGGTTTTGGGCGAAACGAGAAGCTTCGCTTCCCGAAGTATCTTCCAAGAGCAGCGCGAGGTCCAGGGCAGGCGCTACGCAGCGCCCTGGCTACTCGAGAATGCGCTAACTATGGATAGAGACGAGTGGCTTCCCAGCTTCCACCCTCGCCCTGGCGGTATTCGAGCCTATCGTGGGTGCGATCTGGGCGCCCCTGCCAGAACTCGTAGCTGGATGGTACGAGTCTATAGCCGCCCCAGTTTGCGGGGCGCTGTAATTCGCCACCGGTATCCATGGAGCGCATGCGAGCTTCCAAGGCTTCACGGCTCTCAAGGGGACGGCTCTGGTCTGAAGCCATTGCCGCCAGGTTGCTCTCGCGGGGGCGGCTCGCGAAGTAGGCATCGCTCTCGGCCTCGGAGACCTTGTGAATCTCTCCTAGAATTCGAACCTGCCTTGCCTGCATCTCCCACCAAAACATGAGAGATGCCTTGTTGTTCGCCGCCAACTCATCGCCCTTTCGGCTCTGATAGTTGGTGAAGAAGACGAACCCTTCATCGTCAAGCTCTTTGAGGAGCACGATGCGAGCCTGGGGAAAACCATCAGTATCTACGGTGGCCAACGTCATCGCATTGGGCAAGAGCACCTTGGCGCGCATAGCTCCGTCAAACCAATGCTGAAACTGGACAGCCGGGTCGCTCGCACATTGTCCCTCCACCAACGGGACGCCACTGTAATCCTTTCGAAGCTCGTCAAAGGCCATGGCGCGAGTGTACGCCTCGAAACGACGGCCAGGCCTAGGACTTTGGCCTCTGAGATAGGGAATGTTCACGATCTGGTCGCCTACCGCAGGATTCGAGAGAGCAGCTACGAGTTTCTTTGAAAGCAACTGCTTTGTTTGTGGCGTGAACGGGAATATTGGGTGTGGCATGCCAAGGCACGCAAGAAATCTGATGCCAAAGACTCTTGCTACCGCACGTCCAAGAAGGTGGCTGCTATTCTATCTGCGAATGTCCGTATCGATCTTTAGACGCACTATTTTCGGCACACTCTTGCTCTCCGCAGCTTGTGTCGCAGGCTGTAGTTCTCCCGGCAACTCTTCCGACCCAACGCCCCCACTCCCCGGGAGCTCGCTCACGAATGCAGGGGCCCATGGCGAGGGTGGCCACGTTGCCGACCCTCGCGAACTCGTACTCTCGGGCGCGGTGGCGAGCCTCTTGCGTCTCCAGCATCTGAGCCAACAAGAAATCAACGACGAGCTATCTCTCAAGAGCTATGCTCACTTCTTGGAGACGATTGATCCGGAGAAGCTCTTCTTCCTAAAGGAGGACATCACAGCCCTCAAGAAGTCGGAATCACTCTTCGACGACGAACTACTCAGTGGGAACTTCCGCATCGCCCACCAGGCCAATGAGATGTTTCTCCGCAGGCTGAAGAGCGTGCAGGCCAACGTTGAGACGTATCTCTCAAACCCCATCGATCTCGACATCAAAGAGTTTCGCGAAACAGACTCAGAGAAACTCGCTTACTCCGAAAGCATAACTGCCCTCGGCAAGCGTTGGGGCCGCGCGCTGAAGCTTGAGATTCTCGGCCGAGTCCACCGCATGGCCCTTCGAAGTGAGTCCCTCACCAAGGCAATCGCCGAGGACGCGAAGGATAAGAGCAAGAAGAAGCTCACGGGTGAAGAAGCTGCGGCCCACGAAGAGAAGATGGCGACACTCAAGAAATCGTTGGCCAAGATTCCGACCGATGAACCAGGCAGAATCGCCAAGGCTCAGGCTGACCTTCAGAAGAGCTACTCGGCACGCTTCGTGAGGCTCGCGGATATCGATGCGCTATCGCCGGCTGCAAACTTCATCAACGCAATAACCGGTAGCTTTGATCCGCACACGATTTACATGCCTCCTATCGAGAAGGAGAACTTCGACATCTCGATGAGTGGCAGCCTCGAGGGCATCGGCGCCGTGCTGATGGAGCAAGACCACTTCATTGGCGTGAACGAGATTGTCGTCGGTGGTGCGGCATGGAAGCAGGGAGACCTAGAGGCCGGAGATCTAATTTTGTCCGTTGGCCAAGAGACTGAAGACGCAGTCGACGTTGGCGACATGAAGATCAACAGGGTCGTGAGAATGATTCGCGGGCCCAAAGGCACAACCGTCTCGCTCACGGTCGAAAAGGAAGACAAGTCCATCAAGACGATAGCCATCGTGCGAGACAAGGTCTCCATCAAGGAGTCCTTTGCGCAAGGCGCCATCATTGAAGGCAAGGGCAAGGTCCCCGTTGGCTACATCAACCTTCCAAGCTTCTACGGCCAGACTCATGGTCCTCCTAGGGCCGACGCCCGCTTCTCGGCCACCGACGTAAAGAAGTTGCTCACTATGTACGAGCAGCGCGGAGTATCCGGAGTGGTACTCGACTTGCGCAGCAATGGCGGAGGCCTTCTGGATGATGCCCGCAAGATGACTGGCTACTTCATCAAACAAGGGCCAGTAGTACAGACCCAACTGCCCGACGGCACGATTGAGGTGCTCGAAGATACCGATGCGGACATCAATTACAGCGGCAAAGTCGTCGTGCTCATCGATAGGTTCAGCGCATCGGCATCTGAGATCGTCGCTGCAGCCCTACAAGACTATGGGAGAGCCGTTGTGGTTGGCGCAGGCCCGACTCACGGCAAGGGCACTGTGCAAGGCCTTCTCGACTTGGATCGCGCAAACGAGAGCGCCGACGACCCACCCTTGGGCGTTCTCAAACTCACCGTACAGCAATTCTTCCGCATCAATGGCTCGTCCACTCAGAAACGCGGCGTAGTGCCCGATATTGGCTTCCCCGACAGCTACAAGCACCTTGAGACCGGCGAGAGAAATCTCGACAATGCCCTGCCTTGGCGCGAAGTGAAGAAGCTGCCGTTCGAGCCCTGGAGCAAGGCCACTTGGAAGACCGACGAACTTGCAGCGAAGAGCTCTGCGCGTCAGGCAAAGAGCAGGTATTTCACCATGGCGGAGAAGCGCGGTGAACTAATGAAGAGGCGCCGCGACGAAACGAAGATTCCACTGCAGCAAAGCGCGTTCAAAGCACGCAGCAAGAAGCAGCTGGACGAGTACGAAGCGCTCTCCCCCCCGGATGACAAGAAGCCCAAGGCCCTCTTCAACGTGGAGTATCTCGCCTACACAAAGGCGTCCGACAACAGCGACGAGAGCAAGGCCGCCAAAGAGAAGATCAAAAACTGGTCCGAGGGCCTCGCCAGAGATCCTGTCGTAAATGAATCGATTATGATTCTGCGAGACATGCTGTAGAAGCGCACCAGGGCCCAGACCATGTGCGGCTCTCGTCGAAGCGAGAGCTATGAACTTTGGACACGACGAACTCTCCAACATCTCTCATTTCCTCGACCGCACTGGGAGTTGCGAGGTCGGCATTGAGAACAGCTCCGCCTGCCAAGCCCCCCGCTGAACTAGGCGACAAGAGCAAGGGCCGCGAGAATGAGGAGTCTCGTACCTAGTGCGCTTCATGCCTAAAGAGCTGCACACGATACGAGACAGATGGCTACTGCAGAGGCTTAAGCCCGTAGCGCACCCGCATGTGCGAGACCCGTCGTACCAATCGGTCATCCCCCCTGAGCAACTTGACGAGGCTTGCGGTGGTCACACCTATTCGCATGGCGGCCACGGACAGACTGGCGCTGCTCGCCTCAAGAACATCAAGTACGATCGCAAGCTGCTCCAAGTAGCTGGCTGTAGTGCGACTCTTTGAGTTCTTCCCCCGTGGCCCCTTGCTGATTGTGGTCGCCAAATCCACAGAGTTCAGCTCGTGCACTGGCTCTCGAAGATCTAGCGCTATGCTCGTACGCAATTTCGCGAGGGCGATGCGGCGATTCTTGGCCTGTGATCGACTTCGTGTTGCACTCACCGAAGTGCCAGTGGCCGTGTGACGCATACGCACCGCGCTCGACGTCTTGTTGCGCTTCTGCCCGCCCGCCCCCGATGCCTTGTAGAGATCAACTTCGCACTCCCTGATGAGAGCGCGGTCGTCAAGATGCAGGAGCCGCGAGCGTTCGCCTGTCACAGCCAGCTATGCGTCCTCGCGCTCGCTGCGGATTCGCGGCAATAACTCCACGAAGTTACAGGGCCCGTGACGGTAGTCGAGTTGCTGAAGGAGGATCTTGCCGATGCCCGTTCGCACAGCTCCAGTTGAGCCTGGCAAGACGAAGACATAGGTCTGGTTGCAGAGCGCTCCTTCTACGCGACTCTGAATCGTCGAGGTGCCGATTTCCTCGTAGGATATTGAGCGAAATAGCTCGCCGAAGCCAGGGATGGTCTTGGTGACGTGCGGAGCCAGTGCCTCTGGCGTGACATCGCGAGGCGTGAGCCCGGTGCCACCGGTGCTTATTACGATATCGACATTCTTGTCGGCAATGAAGCGACCAAAGGCCTCGCTGAGCTTGTCGCGATTGTCGGTCACGATTTCGCGAGCAACGATTTCGTGCCCTGCCCCTTCGAGCATCTCGGCTGCCGTCTTGCCCGAAGTATCAGTCTCGAAGGTACGCGTATCAGAGACCGTCAAGATCGCAATCTTGACAGGAATGAACGTGCGCTCTTTTTTTCCGTGTGTATGGGGCATGATCGTTAGTTCGCTACCAAGTTGACGAGGCGCCCAGGAACGTAGATTTCGCGTCGGATTATCTTGCCCTCGAGCAGAGAGGCGATGGTTGCGTCGGCCTTGGCCGCTGCGATCGCATCGTCTTTGCTGATGCCCGCATCGACCTCGATGGTGCCGCGCATCTTGCCCATGACCTGTACGGCCAAAGTGATGGTGTCGACGGTGAGCTTGGCTTCCTCGTACTTCGGCCACTTGGCGAAGGCAATGCCCTCTTGGTGCCCCAGGCGGTTCCACATCTCTTCCGCAATGTGCGGAGCGAAGGGAGCCAGAATCAACAAGAACTGTGAAAGCCACGCCTTGGGAATCTTCTCAGCCTTCGTTGCCTCGTTGACGAAGACCATCATTTCGGAGATAGCCGTGTTGAAACGAAGCTCGGCGACGCCTTCGGAGACCTTCTTGATGGCCGCGTGAAGCGTGCGCTCGAGGTCTTTGTTCTCGACCTTTTCGTCGACAAGCTTGGCAGCCGGCTCACCTGTGACGTGGTCGACCGCCAGGCGCCAAAGCCTGTCCAAGAAGCGCCGGGTTCCGGCAACGCCACTCGTCTCCCACTCGCAGCCCTCTTCGAGAGGCCCCATGAAGAGTTCATAGAGTCGCAAAGCGTCCGCACCGTACTCCTCGCACATGGCGTCGGGATTGACGACGTTGTATCGAGACTTGGACATTTTCTCGAGGCGAGTGAAGACCTCGATGCCACCCTCTTTGGTGAACCACCTATCGCCCTTCTTCTCGACCTCTTCTGGGTAGTAGTACTTTTCGGGTTTGTCCTTGTCGGCGCTAACGTTAAACGACCAGCCGTGAACCATGCCCTGGTTGAAGAGCTTTTGAAACGGCTCTGGCGTCGAAACCAGGCCAAGGTCAAAGAGCACATGATGCCAGAAACGAGCGTAGAGCAAGTGTAGGGTCGCGTGCTCTGTGCCCCCGACATAGAGGTCGACCGGCATCCAGTACTTCTCTTCTTCTGGCTCCCACCCGCCATCTTCGAATTGTGGGGTAATGAAGCGCAGGTAGTACCAACATGAGCCGGCCCACTGAGGCATGGTGTTGGTTTCGCGCTTCGCAGGCTTGCCTGTCTCTGGGTCGACTGTCTTGACCCATTCCTCGGCGCGAGCGAGAGGCGACTGCCCATCATCGGTTGGATGGAAGTCTGTTAGCGCGGGAAGCTCGACCGGTAGGGCGCTCTCAGGAAGCACTTTGACGGTGCCGTCCTCGAGCTCTATGACAGGGAATGGCTCCCCCCAGTATCGCTGCCGTGAGAAGAGCCAATCGCGCAATCGGTAATTTACCGAGCGCTTGCCGCGACTCTTCTCCTCGAGGAAGGCGATGATCTTCTCCTTGGCATCGTTGATGCGGAGACCATCGAGAAACTCGGAGTTTACGTGTTCGCCATCCCCTGTGAATGCACCCTCGCCCTCTTTGCCGCCTTTGACGACTTCGATGATGGGCAAGTCGAACTTCACTGCGAAGGCGTAGTCCCTATCGTCGTGAGCGGGACAGGCGAAAACAGCGCCTGTCCCGTAGCTAGCCAAGACGTAGTCGGCAATCCAGATGGGAATTTTCTTGCCGTTGGCCGGGTTAATGGCGAAGGCACCAGTGAAGGCCCCCGTCTTCTCGGCGACAGCGGCCTCCGAAGTGCGATCGCGCTCGGAACGACGACCGACCTCAGCCACATACTCCTCCACTGCAGTCTCTTGCTCGGCTGTCGTGACAGTTGCGACCAGAGGGTGCTCGGGAGCAAGCACCGCATAGGTGCCGCCAAAGAGCGTATCTGGACGCGTCGTGAACACCGAGATGTCCTCATCGTGGCCATCCACCGCAAAGTGAACCTCCGCACCAATCGACTTTCCGATCCAGTCGGTTTGCTGCTTCTTAATGCCCTCGGGCCAATCCAGGCCTTCGAGCCCGTTGATGAGACGCTCGGCGTACTCAGTGATGCGCAGCATCCACTGCTTCATCATGCGCTTCTCTACAGGGTCACCTGTCTCGACGTACTTGCCCTCACTCACCTCTTCGTTGGCGAGCACCGTTCCCAAAGCGGGGCACCAGTTCACTGGCACCTCGGCCTGGTACGCGAGCCCCTTCTCGTAGAGCTTGAGGAAGATCCATTGGGTCCACTTGTAGTAGCGAACATCCGAGGTCGCCAGCTCGTGTTCCCAATCGTAGCTGAGGCCCAAGACCGACAGCTGCTTCTTGAAAGTCGCGACATTTCGTTCGGTGATTTCCTTGGGATGCTTGCTCTCTTTGACTGCTTGGCGCTCGGCCGGAAGACCGAAGGAATCCCATCCCATAACGCGCAAGACGTTGGCACCTTGCATGCGCTTGGCACGGGCCACCACATCGGTGGCGACATAGCCCTTTGGGTGACCAACATGCAGCCCCGAACCACTTGGATAGGGAAACATGTCGAGTACGTAGTACTTGGGCTTGCTGCGATCAGTGGATGTTCTGAAGGTCTGGTTCTCAGCCCAGTTCTTCTGCCACTTCGCGTCGATTTCGGTGTGGTTATAGCCGGCCATATTCTTTGCCTAGGTCTCGCGTGTACTGCTGCTGCCGAGGCCTTTAGGCCAGAGCGCTCTTGATGCGCGCCGTCACCTCGTCGGGTGCGGCATTGCCGTCGACTCTGCGAATGAGCCCATGTTCTTCGTAGAATGGGATAATGGGCGCGGTCTCTGAGTGATATTTCTTGAGACGAGCGATGCATGCCTCTTCAGTATCGTCTTTGCGCTGCACCACCTTGTCGGCCAACTCCGCGGGTGGCGGGTTGAACTTGAGATGGTAGATAGCACCCGTCTCAGGATCCGAACGACGGCCCGTTATGCGATCGACGATGAGCTCATCGGGCACTTCAATGAAGAGCACGACGTCGAGCTTGACGCCCGCGTTGGTGAGTTCTGTATCTAGTGCTTCGGCTTGGGGGCGAGTACGTGGAAAGCCGTCGAGCATGAAGCCCTCGGTGCAGTCCTCTTTGGCGATGCGCTCGATGACCATGCCGATGACAACGTCGTCTGATACGAGGTTGCCAGCCTTCATGGCGATATCTGCCTGCTTGCCCATCTCGGTGCCTTCTTTGACTGCCGCACGCAGCATGTCGCCGGTCGAGATGTGAGGGATTTTGTGGGTATCAATAAGTTTGGCGGCTTGAGTGCCTTTGCCCGCTCCTGGCGGTCCAACAAGAATCATTCTCATAGTTTTGTCCTCCGAGTTCGGGACTGTCGCATGCAGATTGGCGCGCGAGCAATGCAGGCGGCTCGGCAAATTGCGTGAGCTATCGCCGCAAGTGGAGGACGCCGACGGGCACACCTTGTAGGACCTCGATGTCGCCGTTGGCGAATCGGATTTCGACTCGTTCCGCCACCTTCTCGCCACAGAGACCGAATGTCGCGCTCGGCGGTCCACTCGACATGTAGCTAGAGCCTGCAGAAATGACGCGAATCTGCGTTCGACCACCGCTCTCGACCAGGACAGTCGCGCCGACGGCCTGTGCCAACTGGGAGACCTCTAGCCTCAGAAACTCGGACGAGATACATGAGGTATTGCGCAGAACTTGTATTCCTCCGCCGCGAACCCCTTGCACGATGTCCAGATCTCCATCTCCATCTACGTCTCCGTAGGCCGTTCCCCTTGCGTCGGCGCCCTCGATGTAATTGATCCTGGATTGGCCACACGCAATCGAACATGCCGTGGATTGCGCAAAAGTCGTATTTGATGGTGATGAAATATCAGTAGGAATTTGGAAGCAGTAAGTTGAACGCTTGCTCACAGAAGGTCGACTTGACGAGATCCTGATAGACCTAGAAGGATTTGCATTCTCGTGTTGTGGCAAGAAGCGAAAGGCGGTTCGATCTCTGAAGCGGTTCTACTCGAATCATCAACACCGAATGAGATACCGTTTCTTCCGAGATGAGGGATTCATGAATGGCTCAGGATTGGTCGAGAGTGGCCACCGCCACGTTCTCCTAAAGCGGATGAAGCGCGCTGGACAGCACTGGAGCCAGCCTCGTGCAGAGCAAATGGCGCACCTCCGGGCCGCATACAGGACGGCGGGTCCTCGAAAGTTCTACGACGCGATCCGCGGCGCCGCCTAGATCTCAGATCGATCTCACACCCCCCTTCGCGGCCAATATTTTCCAATACTTCCTGTAATCCGTTACGTTCAAATTCGTGGGTCATGGTTTCTGTCATCCTTTCGTTTGTGGTGAAAAAGAGGGTGAACCATTGCCTGCGGCTCACGCCGAGGCCAATTTACAGAAACAATGATGCACTACCAGAACCCTATCGCCGTGGGCAAAGACTGTACGACGTTCGAAGTCGGCTGGATGTTTGATGGACTGCAGAAGACTCAGTCTGTCGTCCTCACTGGCCTCGTGGCTCGGGAGCATCGGATCGGCTTCTAGATGTCCAGGGAAACTCACAATGCAAGCTCGTGTGGCGTGGTAGAGTTCTACCCGATCGTCTGCGCTTGGCTCTGGCAGCCTCGTTTCGAGCTCGGTCCATTCAAAGCGCGTCTCAATGCGCGGAGGCTGTGGTGAATCCTGCATGGGCCGCTCGTCGCTATCGTCGACGATGTCCACTAGCGGCGTCTCCGTCAGTTGCCCTCGAGGGCCCTTAAAGACTCGAAAGCTCTTTCCTCTAAATCTCCTGCTCAGGCGATCAACGTAGTAGTAGATGCCGCGGTTGTCGCGCGCCAGAGCAAACTCGTTGCGACGCCAGCGTGGTCCCTTACGCTTGGCTTCCTTCAAAATCGTATCGCGGCGTTTCCGCGATACAGGCGTGAATACTCGCGCCATGCCTCGGCACTTGATCGTCCAGCCGGGACCTTTCTTGTAGAACTGTGCGTAGCCCCTTTCGGAATAGGGGTCCCAGAACTCGGTAGTGTTTCCCTTTCGTCGAAGCTCGTAGAGTGTCTCTTCATCACCGGCGTAGATTGGTTTCTTCTTGTAGTAGTCATCGGGATCAACAATTACGATTCGCTTTCACTCGTCCTGGAGGACTACGTCCCTGAGGCCCAGTGTCTCGACGAGATAGGCATACACCTTCTCCTTGTCGGCCCCTGCCTGTACCTTACGTCGAATTGGAGGGTGCCATCGTCCGCAAGATGAAGCTCGTTTCGATCGCTGTGGGAACATCGCATCTTTTTGATTCGGGTCGCGATATCGTCACGAGCAATAGGATCTCTGCGGCAAACTTTGACAATCGCCTCAAAGAAGGAGCCGCACGACGTGTCGGTGCTCATTTGTTCACAGCGCACGGTCTTCCAGTCCATCTCGAACGGGATTTCAATTTTGCAATTCTTGGTCACAGTGGAAGCAAAGCGCTTCAGTCTCTCTATTTGGACCTGCTTGTGATGGGCGCGGTCGAGTCTCGCCAAGGCAGCGAGGGAGCCATCAGCGACCTGGCGCTCGTGGAGAGCAATGAAGGCGGCGACATCAAACTCCCTGGTGGCCTGTTCGTCAAGAATTCACCATTGACTCGGCACGCGCGCGAGGAAAGTTGAGCCTGATCGCCAGCTAGCCCTCTCTTGGCCTAATTCTTGGAGATTCTGATGAACCAAGGTGTGTTCTCACCCGTCGTAGTCGATTCGCCAGACATGATCGGAGGCGCTACCGTAATCGGTTGCTAGCATCACTATGCCCGTCGAGTCGCTGTACACCCTTGGTGGCATGGCTTCACTCAGGCGAAACTCCGTAGCACTCGGCTCGCTGGCTACGGTGGACGGCTCGTTGGCACTCTGATTCGGTGAAGAGGAGCAGCCTGCCGAAATCGCTATGGCGATGCCAATAGGAGTAAGATTCGAGATGCGCACGCGGCATGAGTGCAGCTCAGCGCTCATGTCCTTCCCATGGCTATTGTCGGGAGGTTGCGGCAGTTCCATGTAACTTTTGCCTTTCGCCTACGTCTTGTAATAACTGGGTGGTATCGCAGCAATCGGAATTGGGCGACGCCAAGGAAACTCACCATGCAGCAATCACTCGCAACTCTAAAACGCTGGCGGTTTGACAAGTGCCTAGTCGCACAGGGGCTCGGGCCACTGGTGCATCGCGCCATCGACACGGTGCAAGTGAACGTCGGCAAGGTGTGCAATCAAGCGTGCCTCCACTGCCACGTGGAAGCCGGCCCGAAGCGCACGGAGAACATGAGAGAGGAGGTGGCGACCCGCGTTCTACAGCTCTTCGAGGCATGCGATAGCGCATCGGTTTTGGACATTACAGGAGGCGCCCCGGAGCTCAACGCCAATTTTCGCTCAATGGTTAGCCGCGCGCGCGCTCTGGGACGAGAGGTAGTCGATCGCTGCAATCTCACGGTGCTCTTTGAGCCGGGCATGCAGGACCTTCCTGCATTTCTCGCTGAGCATTCGGTACGCATCGTGGCAAGCCTGCCGTGTTACTCGGAGGGCAATGTCGACTCGCAGCGGGGCAAGGGGGTGTTCGACAAGAGCATCGCAGCGCTCAGGATTCTGGGTGGCTTTGGCTATGGGCAACCCGGAAGCGGGCTCGAGCTCGACCTTGTCTACAACCCTGGCGGCGCCTTCCTACCTCCGGCACAGGCTACCCTCGAGGCCCAGTACCGAGATGAGCTTGGCGCCATGGGCATTGCCTTCTCATCCCTACTCACTCTAAGTAATCTTCCGGTCAATCGCTTCGCCGATTCTCTTCAGCGCGAGGGCGAGCTTGAGGGATACATGGACTTGCTTTCCGAGAATTTCAACCCGACCACGGTTGACGGCCTCATGTGCACCTCACAGGTCAATGTTGGTTGGAACGGCGGCATCTATGATTGCGACTTCAATCAAATGCTCGAGTTGCCAACGACCTTCGCTCCAGATGGCACCGCACTTAACGTCATGACCCTCGATTCATTTAGTGGACTTCGCGGTGCGCCTATCAAGACTGCCGCGCATTGCTTTGGTTGCACCGCGGGAGCCGGTTCGAGCTGCGGTGGCGCGATCCGTCTCGATACGTGAGAAAGCACGTGCAGTCTCGCACAAGGAAATTCCTCCTTCTTCTCTTGCTCGTTGGCGTGGTCTCAGCGTTCGTATACCAGGGGTCGCTGCGCACCTGGCTCTCTGCTGTCATCGAGTACATCCATGGAGTCGGGCCCCTGGGCGCTGTGCTCTTTGCATTGCTCTACGTCCTGGCAACCGTCGCCGCCTTGCCCGCATCCTTACTAACCATCGCAGCGGGGCTTCTCTATGGGCCGTACTGGGCCGCTCTCTTGGTCTTAGGGGCAAGCAACGTCGGCGCAACGCTTGCCTTTGTTCTTGGTCGCGCCTGGTTGCGGTCGTGGGTTGAGGGCAAATACGGGGAGAGCATGGTCTTTCGAGCCATCGACGATGGCACCAGCAGAGATGGCGCCAAGCTCGTCTTCCTCCTGCGACTCTCCCCGGTCGTCCCGTTTTCTATTCTCAACTACCTCCTGGGGCTCACAAGTGTGTCGCTCCGCGGATACGTCTTGGCATCGCTTGTCGGCATGATGCCTGGAATTCTCTTGTACACACAGGTCGGTTCTACACTAGGCAAGCTCAGCGAGATCGGAAGTGGCACTGACCTTGGTGGCACTTGGGGAGGCACGGTGTTCTGGTTTGGAGTTGCAGCGACGCTCCTAGTCACAATCGTGCTCGGGCGTTGGGCCGCTCAAGCATTGCGAGCGCCCGTTGATGAGAGCCGAGGAGCACCCCCCGCATGAACATGACGGTTTGCCTATTTGCGAAGGCGCCGTCTTCGGGCAAGGCAAAAACACGACTCTCCCCCGCCCTCGGTGAGCAAGGCGCTGCACGGCTTGCACGAGCGCTCTTGCTCGATGCCTTAGATAGTTGGCAGAGCACTGACCTGCTCATCGCACACACTGGCGACGTCCCCACTTCCATCACGGATCGATTCTCGATGGGGCGCTCCATGTCGCAAGGGGAGGGGGATTTGGGGCAGCGTATGGAGCGGGTGCTCGCCAGTGCTCTCGAAAGCAGTGATGCGGCCATGGTCGTGGGAACCGATATTCCAGGTCTGGGTGAGCGGGATGCGGAGCTGGCAAGGATCGCTCTAGATACCCACGATGCGGTGATAGGCCCCTCTCACGATGGCGGTTTCTACCTCCTTGGGCTCAAGCACTGTTCTAGAGGCCTTCTCGATGGGCTTCCATGGAGCTCTTCCGAGACACTTTCGGCGACCAAGAGTCGCTTGGAGGAGAGAGGCATGTCGGTCGCCCTTCTCGATGCGCGTTTTGATGTCGACGTTCAAGACGACTTGTCTGTTCTAGGGGGATTTCTCACGCGCAATCCCACGTTGATGCCTCATACAAGGCACTTCATGAATTCCGAAGACAACCGAGCAGTATCTGTCGTAATTCCGGCGCTAAATGAAGCGGCGAGACTCGAGTCACAACTCGGATATCTCGAGACGCTTTCGGGCATAGCCGAGGTAATCGTTGTGGATGGCGGCAGCACGGATGGGAGTATCTCCATCGCGGAGCGACAATCAGGGGCGAGACTCCTACACAGCGCAAAGGGCAGGGCCCGGCAGATGAACGCGGGAGCCCAGGCCGCCTTCGGCGGCATTCTCCTCTTCTTGCACGTGGATGCGCGCCTCCCGGGGGACGCATGCCAGCAGATACACCAAGCTCTCCGAGGCAATCGCGCCGGCGCGTTCCGCCTAGTGACTGACTACGATCCGAAGGGATATCATCGGCCCTGGGTTGCGCCCTTTCTGCGCCTGGCAGATATGCGCTCCCGCTACACCCAATTGCCCTATGGCGACCAAGCAATCTTTGTGCGCAGCAGTACGTTTCTCAATCTCGCTGGCTATCCGGAGTTGCCGCTCTTCGAAGATTTGGAGCTCGCGATGCGACTTCGCAAGCTAGGCCCCTTGGGGCGGGCTCCTGGCCCGGTCCGAGTCTCGGGACGCCGTTTCCAGGAGCGACCGCTCTACTATCTTGTACTTATGAACACATTTCCCCTTCTCTACAGGCTCGGGGTCTCGCCTGAGCGGCTCGCAAGCTTCTACCAGCGGACCAAGTAAACGCCTCGCTAAGCGCCCAGCCTTTGGCTATAGAGCCGCGGCCGTGAGTACCCAGGACTTCAGCGCCGAGCGCATCGCAGGGGCCGTGGACTCGGTGGTTCAGCAAGGGCTTTCTTTGGCTCTCAGCACCTCGGACCTTTGCTTTCTCGTGGCCCTCCATCTGCGCTCAACCACATCCCAGTTGTCGTCCTTTGCCGAACACCAACTCGAGGATGTCTTCGGTCATGTTCGCGACTTGACGACTGCCGGTGATGAGCCCTTGGCCAAGAGTGCCACCCGAGCCATTGCACGCCTAAGAGAACAGCGCATGCTTTCTCGCGTCGACGGCCTAGGTGTCGTTCGCGCACCAGAATACTCCCTAACGCGCTTGGCCACCGCCATCATCGAGAATCTACTCGAGGAGGAAATTCTGACCAGGGAGAGCTTGAGCGTTCTTACGCGAAGCCTGGCAATTGCGCTCCGCGACGTGAAGAGCAATTGCGAAGAGGCCGAGAGCGATGGGGACTGGGCGGAAATGGTTATCGCGCCTCTGCGCGTGAGCACCAGCGACTTGGTACGAGGTATAGAGAGGCGACAGCGCGGTCTAGACCAGCAGCAGGAAGCATTTCAAGAGACGATTCGCGGTCTCCTCGACGCGGATTGGTTCGGCTCCATAGACCGCTGTCAAGAGCTTCTCGATACCACGAGCCTAACGCTTCGCGAACTCAACGAGCTACTGCTTCGCGATAGTCAGCAGTTGCTCGCTAGCTTGCAGGGCATCCTCGAGCGTGCGCTTTCCGCTTCCCAAGAGGATGCGGCGAGCATCGCTCATCAACTCATCGACAAACTTGACCGGATCGTCGCATGGGGAAGTGCACGCCAGAGCGCCTGGTCGGAGTACTTCCAATATGTGCATCGCTTCTTGCGCGATGTGGTGAGGCTGGACCCATCGAGGGCACTAACGCAGCGACTCAGGGAGCAGCTGGCGGGCACTGCGGGGCGCTCCTTTGCACTCGCAGTCGCTGGTGGCGAGTCCATTGTCCTGTTGCGCGAAGCGGTGGCGCGGCCCGATGCACCACCCGTTTCCAGGCCGCGCAAACCGCGGGATACTCCTCCCAAGCAGGGCCCAGTCTTTGATGCAGACGCTGCGCTTCGTGAGCAAGTGCGGGAGCGAGTCGAGGCTGGCGCCCAAAGCTTGGCGGAAGTAACCACAGACCTTGCAGCTGAGCTTGAAGGCGGAGATCAATTCGCCTGCGCGGGGAGAGTTGCGCAGAGTGTCGCAGAGGTCGGCAAACCGCGTCCCGCCCGCCCTCGCCCTTGGGTCAAAGTAGGCGATGACCTGTTGATAGAGGACTGGAATCTCTCCTGCGAAGATCAGACGACCGGAGTTGCCTCATGAGTGAGATCGATAGCCAGTCCTTCGTCAATCTACAGCAGGCTCTAGAAGCTGCGGAGTTTCCCGAAGTGGATCTCGCGCTCCGACGAGGTCGTCACATCGACAGGGACGATACGGCTTGGTACGGCTATCTGGTGGATGCGCAGGGGATACTGGACGAATTCTACAATCGCTTCGGGTGCGAATTGGTGCAGAGAACCGACGGCTATTTCTTCTTGTTGCCGACTGGGGACAAGCGTGCGCAAGAAACACCTGAGCACTGGTGCCATGTTGGTTGGACAGGCGCTTGCCTTGCTCTATCTCGATCCGGCAACAGCGGGACTCGGTGGCATGGTCGACAAAGGCCAACTGCTTGCGCAGCTCGATGGGGTTGTCGGAACGGATGCGCTCATTCGCACCTTCAATCCCAAACGCCGACGCTACGACGAGAGGGTGGCGCAAGAGACGGTTCGAAAGAAGGTCGCCATGGAATTGAGACGGCTTGCCGGCCTTGGCTTTGTCGAACTGGCGGCCGACGAGAAGATTCGCTTGCGGCCCGCGCTATTGCGATTTGCGGAGCCTGTTCGCGGCCTGTCGGACCCCGCCGAGGCTCTCGCGAAACTGGTGGCGAGTGGCGAAATAGAGCTCACAGAGAAGACGAGATTGGACCCAGACGAGATGCGAGCCGAAGACGACGAGTAGCCAGTGGCTCGCACCAAGATCCTGGCACAATCTCTCGACGCGCTCAGGCAAGAGCCCCCCTCAGAAGCACAGGTGGACAAAGCTCGTGAGCGTATCTCGCACTGCGAGGAGCGTCGTGACAGCTTCTTTGCCACGCGAGACATCTTGCGCGAGGCCATGGCGAATCGACACGCCGCGACCTGGCATGATGCCGAGACCTTGCTAGAGAGTAGGACGAGTTTGGTCCCCGCATTGGAGGAGCAACACGCCCAGGCGCGCGAGGCTACTGCTGAGGCTGCGCGTTCTGTGGCCACAGCCGAACAGGAGTGGGCTGGCGCAGTGAAGATCTGGCAGGCAGCCGACGCGCGCCTCTCGGCATGCACAGCCATGCGCGAGCGTCTCGCTCTCGATCTCGCGGAACTCGGACCGGAGCAAGACGCAGGCCAGGATACCTCCGAGGGAGTGAAGCGTCGCCTCCTCTCGCTCGACCAGGAATTGCTCGACGCAGTTGAGAGCGGCGCTCGAGATAGGGAGCGCCTTGGGCGCTCGGAACGGCGATTGGCAGAGGCTCAGGCGACCGTCAAGAACGAAGAATTGGCCTGCGAGGCCCCCCAGAGGAGCTGGGATGCGCTGCGTGAGGCCTGCGAGGGTGCGGGGCTTCTGAGTGGCCTCCTGGCGGATCCGGGGAACGCGCGCTCACTCTCGCACGAAGGTGAGCCGCGCTCCTACGAGCAGCTATTGGCCCAAGCAGCGGGCAAGCGCGACCTCTTGCTAGATAGACTCGGGCAAGCGCGTGGTGGCGAAGAGCTGCTTGCACTGGTGGAGGGGCTGCCTGCGGCAACAGAGTCGGATCGGGACTCAGAACAACTCCAGGTATGGATTTCACTGCGCGAGTGGATGCGACAGAGAGTGCCCGCGCAAATCTCTCAGGAAGCGGATCCACTGCAGGCTCTCGAGCGGTTGCGAGAGCATCTCTCGGCCCTAGAGTCACGCCTCGGCAATCAGGAAGGCGATTTGCGCTCCGCTTCCGAGGACATTGCGCGTGGTGTCGAAGTACAGTTGCGCAGGGGTAAGTGGCAAGTCGCGAGGCTTAACGAGCACCTCGAGGAAATTCACTTCGGCACAATCTCTGGGATTCGGGTGCAGATGAGTCGCGTCGATCGCATGGAGCAGATTCTCCGCGCCCTTCGCGACGGTCAGGCTCAGGAGCTACTCTTTCAGGCTTCGTTGCCATTTGAGGATGCGCTCAGCGAAATCTTCAGCCGCTACGGAGGTGGCCGTGGTGGTGGGCAACGTTTGCTCGACTATCGCGAATACCTCGAGCTCGGTGTCGAGATTCGCAGGCAGTCCGGAGACAAGTGGGAGGAGGCAAGTCCCACTCGCCTCTCTACTGGTGAGGCAATCGGTGTCGGAGCTGCTCTGATGATGGTGGTCCTCACTGAGTGGGAACGAGATGCCAATCTCTTGCGCAGCCAGAAGCTCGGCGGGAGCCTGCGCTTTCTCTTCCTCGACGAGGCCAACCGACTCTCCAAGGACAATCTTGGAGTGCTCTTCGAGCTCTGCCGCAATCTAGAATTGCAATTGCTTATCGCCGCGCCTGAAGTCGCGCACGCAGGCGACACCACCACCTATCGACTGGTGCGGCGAGTGCTTGAGGGAGGCGGTGAGGAAGTCCTCGTGTCGGGACGTCGCTCGGTAGCGGCGGACAACGAAGTTCTTGAAGACGAACTCACCGAAATCTCCTCTGGAGACTAGGTAGAAACCTGGCGAGCTACATGAGGGAGAAACGCACCTCTACACGGCGATTCTTCTCTCGACCCTTGCTCGTCTTGTTGTCTGCCACGGGCTCACTCATGCCTTTGCCAACGCCACCGATGCGCGAGGCGTCAATGCCGGCTTTGACTAGATAGTCGACGAGAAACTTCGCCTGGCTGGCGCAAATCTCCTGAGACTTTGCCTCGCCTTTGTTTCCGTCGGTATGAACGACGAGCTCAAGCTTGGTCCCTGGATTGTTCCGCAGCATCTTTGCAAGCATGTCGAGGCGCTTGCTGGCTTTGCCCGCGAAGGCCGCCTTGCCACGCTTGAGCCGAAGGGCTCTATCCACTCCCTGGCTGCCCTGCATCTCACCGGGAAGCTCTTTGGATGTCTTGGTAGCAGTCACGCGATCTACGGTTGCCGCGGTGGCCGCTGCAGCAGGGGGGGCTTCTGGCTCAGGGCGCTCTTGGTTTTTCATGGAATCTGGGCAGACAAAGTCCTCCTCGATTTCGCCTCGTTCGACAGCGGCAATTGCGATGACCTGACTCTTCGATACTGCACCCACCGCTTGAACTCGCGCTTCTGGGAGCTTGCCGCGTATCAGCGCCGCGCGAATCGCATCGGCCTGTGCCTGACTCTTGGCGCGAGTGAGATCGTCAGTACGTTGAGGGCGCGCAGCCACAACTACACGCCACAGCGTGACATCCGCGGACATGTTCATGATTCGTGCGACCCTTCGCAGCCTGCGGCCATTGCGGAGGACATCTTCACCAGTAAAGCGAGGAGGCTCCTGCAGTATGAGTCGATTGCCATCCAGAGTCGCAAATTCTTGTCCGAGATCCGGGCAGCCGCCCTTATCTGCGTTGTCGTTCACCGTCTCTGCTTTGTCGGGGCAGGAGTCGGATCGATCGGCAATGCCATCTCGGTCGTTGTCGAGGTCGGGACAGCCATCACCATCCTCGAAGCCGTCCACATCCTCTGGGCACCGAGGGCAGTTGTCGTCCTCATCATTGATGCCATCGTGGTCGTTGTCCGCTTCCGGGCAGCCATCCCAGTCCTCGAAGCCATCTTCGTCTTCGGAGTCGTCAGGGCATTGATCTGCGACATCGGAGACGCCGTCATCATCCGAGTCGCGCTTGTCTGCAGGACAGCCATCCTTGGGGTAGGGCGCACGACCATCTTCCGCATGAAGAGGGCAGCGGTCGTCAGCGCCGAGAATCTTGTCGTCATCGTTGTCTAGTTCGGGGCAACCGTCCTCATCTTCGAACCCGTCGATGTCTTCCTTGTCGTTGGGACACTGGTCCTCTGAATCTTCGCGACGGTCGCCATCGTTGTCATTCTCAGGACAGCCATCGCTATCTTCAAACTCGTCGAAGTCTTCTTCTAATTAGCGGGCACTTGTCGCGCATATTGGAAATGCCGTCGCCATCGCTATCCCCTAGATCGGATGCGTATCCCACAGAGACGACGAAGCGCAGCCCTGGTGAACCAATGCCGCTTACCACTCCAATACCGCCACCGGCTAGGATACTGAAGCTATCGGTAGCCTGCGCGCGCATGCCGCCGCCAACTTCCAACGGGCTGGCATCGAGTTCGATAGCGGTGAGCGCCGTGCGTCCAAAGGCTTCGCCAATCAGCGAGAAGTCCTCCGCAAAATGGAAGGCAGCTCCTGCGCCGTAGGTGAGCTGTTGTCCAACTTCGGATGCGTAGATTTGCCTGGGTTTGCGAAGTACGACGCCAACGTTGGCGCCAACTCGAAGCATGCCGTCGGCGGCGTCGTAGTGAGCTGCGAGACCACCGCGAGCAGCGGGAAGGTCGTCACCCAAGAAGTCGTTGCCGCCTTTGCCAAAGCTCGTTGGCACCGTGAGTCCCGCAACCCATGCGGCGCCGAGATTGCCATTGCGAATAATCCTGCCCTTGCCTTCGACTCGCAGGTCTCCGAGGCCACTCGCCTTGAGGCCGCTGGAGGCCATGTTGCCGGAGACTGGGTCGAGCCCATCGCCTCGCATCGAGAAGACCAAGGGAAGTGAGACTCCCAGCTGTAGATCGTCGGTGAGACCGTAGGCGCCGGTGAGTTGTCCCGCAAAGAGCTGCGAGACTACATCGGAACGGGTATCAATAATGGTGTTGTCGTTTTCGTCCACGTTGTAGATGACGAAGGGGGCAGTGAGGAATGTGACCAGGAAGCCGAGGCTGTACTGCTCCTTGCCTTCCGTGGTGCCGTCGGCAACTCCCATGAACGAGCGTGGTCCGGGGCTCATATCGAAGAGCTAAACGTCGATTGCCGGATCGAAGGGCGGATCAGCATCTGCCGATTGAGTGCTCAGTCCGTTTGCCAGTGCCAGAGGCACGGCGCCTGCGGACGCGAATTTCCACAAATCCCCCAAAGAAGTGTGCATACCACCTAAGATTGTAGCGAAAGCGTCGCATCTTTGGCAGCCTTGTTGAGGCATCTTTGCCGGCTAGCTAGAATTAGGGTTCTACTTTCTGGCAGGGATACGAGGAATCATGGCGCTTACCAATACATCACAGCTTCTCCAAGACAGCATGACGGCAATCCTAACTACTTGGATGACCAAGTACGATGGGGCGAGCCGCCCGCTATATTGGCTCTTACGGGCACAACAGGTAGACGTACGCGGTGGTGATGTTCCCGCCGTTCTCGCCGAGATCTCCGACGAGGTGGTGAAGGCAAATATAAGTACTCTCATTGCCCTCAGTCAGGAGTACTGGGCAGACGTTCGCTATGCGAGTTTGGAGCCTGTCACCAAACTCTGGGGCACCATTGTTAATTCGCTTCGCGTCGCCGCGAAGAGCGACCGGGTGACGGAGGCCCAGCAGAAGGTCTTCAACTTCTCCACTGCTAGCCTCTTGGCATTCTTCCAATCGGCATGGGATCGAATGGACGTTGCCGACGAACTCTACCACCTGTTTCGAGCAATGCCCGCACCGGAGTGCCAGGCCATGGCCGCACTACTCAACGTGCACGTGGATGCAGTTCTCAACGAGGCCGTTATGTGCCGCATCGTTCGTCTTCTGGATCACGAGGGGCCCATGAGTCCGGAGGAGATTCGAGACCTCGCTGCGCTCAGCAATACTGATCTCGTCTACGCGACGTTCAGTGGTCTGCGCGGAAGCGCCTAGCAGGTTCCCTGCCTTGCATCTGAGTCTCGTTTGCATCAGGCGTAGCGCAACTCTCCGTCCATTCTGCCGATACGCACGGCAGAATGGAGAGCAATGCTGTCGTCTCTTTGATACTTGTCTTAGGCGAGAGCCGCCACCGTTGTTTCTCCCTCAACACCGAATGTCGCAGGGCCCTCTTTCGAATAGGCTCTGGTGCCGAATGCAATTGGCGCGTGCACGGCATTGGCATCGCACACCATCACCTGATGCTTCTGTGGAAGGCGGGCGAGCTCACTGTGATCAACGTCGGGGCCGACGACCTATTCGTCGATGGCCAGCCTGTTGCCCGAAGTCTCGTCGTAGCGTCTGCTCATATCACCTTTGGCAGTGCAGCGATAGTTGTCGAAAGGGGGCCGAAATGAGAAATGCCGGAAGCGAGAGACGCTCCCGGCATTGCAGTCGAAGAGAAAGTGACTATCTAGACCGCCGAGCGTAGACAATGATCGGTCTGACGGTCCTGCTTTCCCGATTGCAGCGTTGCTCATTTCGCAATTTGCCCTGGAAAAATCCTCATTCGCGCCTTGCACTCGAAAAATCAGAACTCACCATCCTCGGTCATTCTTTTCGCTCGACGGTCTAGGAGACAGATGCTCTTCTTTCAAACCACGGCGCTATTCAAACTACCAAGTAGCCTGCGAAGGAAGCGGAATCCTAGGTGTCCCGTGTCGAACACCAGCCCGAAGCAGAGCGCGCCAGATTTCTAGAGCGGCGGCCCACCTCTCATCCCCTGGAGCTTCTCTATTTGCTTGCCGCTGAGCTTTGTTTCAACAACGAGTGCGCTGCCTTTGATTTTGCCGCTGACGCCCTTAATGATGTCCTTGAAATCTGCCTCGCTTATTCCCAACGCGAGGGCCATGTCGAGTTGTTTCTTGGTCGCCTTGGCGTCGTCGCCACTTTCGAAGACAAGCCCGACTTTGGCGCTCATGCCTCCGTCAACTCCAATGCTCATGTAGGCAGCCTTGGTTGGCTTGCCGCCCATCATGCTTGCTGCTTTGGGAGGTACCATGCCGGCGGCCGAAATTGTGGCGCTGGTATTGACCTTGCCAACCAATTTCATGACTTCGGAGTTGTCTTTCAGACTACTGCCCGACACTGCCGATTTGATCTCATCACCTGAGAGACCCTCGGAGATTAGGATGGTGTTCTTGCTTGCCCAGCGCGTGTTGGTCGCATCACCATTGACAGTCGTAGACGCCGTTCGTGACTGTGCCGCCCATCTTGGTGACGCACGCTTCGACCTTGCCTTGGTCAAAGGCATCCTTGACAGCGATGATGGATTTCTTTGAGTCCGTATATGCTGCGGCGACAATGGTATTGATATCGGCAACCAGGTCGATGCCACAGTCCTCCTTGATCTTCGCCACTTCACCGGGAAGCTCCTTGAGCATCTCGCTCTCATACTTCTTGAAGAGGGAGCTTTCACGAGCCTGAGACCATGAAATGCTGGCGACGCCGATACTATCCTTGGGAAGAAAGCTGAGCATTTCTCCGGATGCTCCGGATGCTCCTCCTCTTGAAGCATCTTCTTTCTCGCAGGCAGTCGGGGCGAACGTGACGGCGGCGAGGAGAGCAGTCCTAGCGATGGAATTGCGGCGTTTCATATATCAGGTCTTTCTTGAACGTGGTGGACGCAGTGGTCCGCGTTGCCCCACCACTTCCAGCGGGGCTGAGAGCGGCGAACCCTAGCACCAATGACGCGCAGCGCCGCAACGGCCCCGAATAGCTGGCCTTCGCTTTTGCTTGGCAAGTCGTGGCCAGGCATGTCACTCTGCCGCGCTTCGCTACGGAGCGAACTCGCAACCCACGCCACGCGGCGCCAAGGAGAATTCAATGTCACTCGTCCAAGTACCCGGCCAACCCTTTGTTTGTAGAAACCTCGTCGGAGGTGAGTGGCAGGAGCCCACCTCTGTTGAGTGGCGCGACATTGTGAGCCCCTACACTGGCGGAGTTGTTGGCAGCGTTCCTCTCTGCGGCGCCAAAGAAGTCGCCGAGATTGTCGCCAAGGCCGAGCCCGCAGCGCGTATGTGGCGCAAGGTCCCACAGAAGGAGCGCACCCAGCACCTCTTTCATTTCCGTGAATTGGTGCTCTCCAACATCGATAGACTCTCCAACCTTGCTGCCATCGAAGCCGGCAAAACGGTGCCAGAAGCCCGAGCCGGGGTGCTCAAGGGCGTCGAGATTCTCGAATTCGCACTGAGCCTACAGAACCTTGATAAGGGTGACTCGATGGATGTCTCTCGAGGCGTTAAGTGCGAGACGGTTCGCGAACCTCTTGGCGTCGTCGCAGGCATATCACCATTCAACTTTCCGGCGATGGTGCCCATGTGGCTCTTCCCGACCGCGGTAACGCTCGGCAACGCTTTCGTGCTCAAGCCTTCAGAGAAGGTTCCGATGAGCGCATGTGTCCTTGGCGAGCTCATGCTCGAAGCGGGATACCCCCCGGGAGTGTTCTCCATCGTTCACGGTGAGCGAGACGCAGTCGAGGGAGTTGTGGATGATCCTGGAATCAAGGCGGTTGGCTTTGTTGGATCCACCAAAGTTGCCAAGATTGTCTACGGACGTGCTGCCTCACACGGCAAGCGCTCGCTCTGCCTAGGTGGCGCCAAGAATCACCTAATACTTGTCCCCGATGCCGACCCCACAGTTGCGGTCGACGGCGTCGTTTCCTCCTTTGTCGGGTGCGCCGGACAGCGCTGCATGGCTGCCTCCGTCCTTGTCGCCGTGGGCGATTGTGACGCACTGATTGAGAAGATTGTGGATAGAGCCCGCGCTGTCGAGCTTGGCAGGGATATGGGAGCCCTCATCGATTCTGCCGCTTCCGAGCGTCTTGCCGAAGCCCTCGCGATGGCAGAGAAGGATGGCGCAAAGATCGTCTTGGATGGTCGTACGGTCGCCAAGCCCGCCGGCTACGAAGGTGGCAACTGGCTTGCTCCGACGATCATCGACAACGCCAAAGGCGACTGGGATTGCGCTACGCGCGAGCTATTTGGCCCCATCATCACCGTCGTGCACGTCGATACTCTTCAAGAGGCGCTCGCATTTGAACAGAAGAACCCTTACGGTAATGCAACGTCTGTCTTCACCAGCAGTGGAGCCGTCGCACAGTACGTAACTGACAACGCAACGAGTGGCATGGTGGGAATTAACATTGGTGTTCCGGTGCCTCGCGAGCCCTTCGCTTTTGGCGGCAACAAGGATTCGCGCTTCGGTGTCGGCGATATGACGGGAATGGGCGGGGTTGAGCTTTGGAGCTACACCAAGAAAGTGACCACGAAGTGGGAACTTCAATCTGACGCGAATTGGATGTCCTAGGACTCTGCCCCACGAACGAAGAAGTGGGGCAAGCCTCTTGGCTTGCCCCACTTGCGTTTCGGAAGTGCCTGGGTGCTCTAGCTCACCGTGAGACGAAAGAGCTGTTGCCCCAAGAGAACGTAGGAGTTATTCGGAAGGTCTCTGCCGCCAGCAACTTTCATGAAAGTGCCGTTGGATGAACCCATGTCCGATAGGAATACGCGGTTGTCACGAGTGACGAGCCGAGCGTGCATACCAGAGACGTAGCCGTCATCGGGGAAGTTGATGTCACCATGCTCGCGCCCCATGGTGATGCTATCGCCCAAGAGCGGGAAGGCCGCTCCGGTCACGTTGTCACCGATGATCACCGTGATGCATCCCCAGTAGCCCGGATTGGGACTGCCCATAACCTCGGTACCATCCTCGATAGGCGACGGGGCATTGATGAGATCAAAGCGAAGGAGCTCTTGTCCAATGCGAATGATCTGTCCAGGAATGAGCTCTTCCTCTTCTGTCATGCGGACGAACACGCCGTTGAGGCTGTCGCAGTCACTAATACGGTGGATACCCGAGGCGTTGAGCTTCAGCTCCGCGTGACTCGGCGAGAGATAGCCGTCGCTCTCGAATACCTCACCGTGGTTTCTGCCGAGATTGTTCATGCCCTCGTTAAGATTGTGCACGCCACCTTCGCTTCCATCCGGTCGGATAAGCGTCATCGTGGCCTGGAGAGCTGGCGTTGGTGCCGGCCCAGCAGGGGCAGGCACCGGTGCCGATGCTGGTGCCTCTTGGATTGGGGTTCCGCATACGCCGCAGAACTTGAAGTTTGGCGGGATGTCGGTCTGGCACTGTGTGCACTTCAGTGGGCCAACAACCGCTGGCGGCTGCGCCAGCGGTGCTTGAGCCATTGGTGGCTGTCCCATTGGTGCTTGAGCCATTGGTGGCTGTCCGATGGGAGCCGAGCCACCCGCTGTCGTCGATAGACCAACGCCGGGGGGTGGGCCGATTGGGGCAGTGCTTGGAACCCCGGGCAAGCCACCGGGGCCGCTGCTAGCGTTCGCCATCATCGTCTTCATCATTCCCACGCCGTCCCCTTCACTAGGGGAAATCTCTGCGCCACAGCCAAGGCAGAACTTGTAGTGGTCTTGGTTTTCTTTGCCGCATCGTTGGCAGACGATCATGATGGTTGCCTCATTCGTTCGGTTGGAACCCGTGCTACGTGGGAGTCAGTGGAGAGAGAAAGAGAAAGGAAGTGGGTCTTGAGCGCGTCGGGTAAGGCCCCTAGACGATTTCGACTCGGAGTAGTTGTTGCCCCATGAAAACGTAGTCGCCATGGGACAGTGGAGTATCTTTGGTAATACGGACGAAGGTACCGTTCTTCGAACCCATATCGGTGAGGGTGAGCGCGTCGCCCTGGCACGTCACCTGAGCGTGGTGACCCGAGATGAACGGGTCGTCGGGGAAATTCATGTCGTTTTCTTCGCGCCCAAGAGTCGCAGAGTCGTTCTGAGCCGGGTGCAGTATGCCCTGCGCTCCGCCCTGCATGACTTGGATCAACTCGAATTTTGTGGGGCGCCGAGGACTTGCGTAGAGATAGGTGCCGTCTTCGGTTACTGTAAGTCCGGCCTCACCATTTAGGAGGCGGACCTGCATGACCTGCTCACCAACAAGGAAGTGGTTCTCGTGTTCCAGCGGGCAGCTGTCGTGGATTCGTAGATAGACACCATTGGTCGACCCCTCGTCGCGGACAACGAGACCGCCATTGACGTAGAAGAAATTGGCGTGGACTGGGGAGAGAAATTCATCTTCCTCGAAGATGATATCTGCGTCGCTGCGACCAACGCGGTGATCTTCGCCAGCCAGGGAATAGGACTCACCATCATGCCCCTCGCCCTTGATTAGTACGAGCTTTGCCTTGGCTGCCTGGATACTGCTGAAGAAGAGAGTCTTCTTGCCCGCTCCACCAGACTTTGCTGGCGCCCGCGGAGCTGCCGGCGGTGGCTCTGCCGCTTCAATTGGGGTTCCACAAATGCCGCAGAAGCGATTGCCACCGGCAATGTCGGCTCCGCAGGATGAACAACTGATCGGAGGCGTTGTCGATCTCGAGTCCGTATCTTCGTCGTCTACGTAGTCTTTGAGATGCCCGCCGTATTCCTTAGTACCTTCAACGGGCTCGAGGAGTTCGGGATTGGGAGCGTCAATGGAGTCGAGAGACAGGCCGGCCGAGCAGTCGACGCACGAGCCAATACCAAGCTCACTAAAGGCTCCACAGCCATCGCATACAAGGCCCAGGTCCATAGTCATTTTTAGTTTAGCCTGGCTTTGAAATCTCGGTCAAATCTGTGAGGCAGCGTCTCGAACTCGTTTGCTCGGATCTGACTTGGCAACCGCTGCTAGATGTTGCTTGGCGACCGATCCGCCAATGCTCTGAAGAGCTCTCACTGCGTCGAATCGCACCGTCGAAAGGGGTTCCTGTGCCGAATCTGACGCCCTGGAAAGCACTGCAACCGCGTCTGCCTCGGCATTCGAGGTGCCAGCAAGGAGTCGTCCCAGCGCCGTGGCAGCGGCGGCTCTCACAAAGCCCTTATCGTCAGAATGCAGGGCTTGCATAAGCGCATCTAGATGCGAGTTGGTGTGCTTAGACTTTGGCCATTGTGCGAGTGCGTTGGCGGCCGCCACTCGCTCTTGCCAGTGGGGAGCCGAGAGACGGCTCTGCACGGTCGTGGCCAGGAGGCCCGTCTGCTTGGGGCTCTCATTGGCTAGTCGGGCCGCGGCATGGAGAGCCTTTCTGCGCACTTGTCGATCCGTATCGGCCAATCCGGACCTCAGAAGTTCTCTGGCCGAGTCTCCACCAATCTTGGAGATGATGCTGAGGCTGCGAGCTCGAACTTCTGGATCGCGATGTTGTGCGAGTGAGGTCATTTCGGGAAAGAGATTGCGTCCGAGCGCGCGAAGGGTCTCTTGGACGGCCGCTTGTTTGGCTGCGCTGAGCTTGCCGTGTTCCGCACTCAATGGTCCAAAACTAATGCCGTCTTCATCCTGATCCAGGTCTGTGAGTGCTCGCAAGACGAGGTCGCGATGTCGGGCGATTGCCCTGCGCAAGCCGAATGCCAAGTGCTTCTGCTGACCTATGAGCAGTGCCGGATCGAAGCCGCCGGAATTCTCGTGAGTTCCAAGAGCGCGAATCGCACGATCAGAATCAAATCGGCGACTCGCGACGGGATAGATCGCGTGACGAGCGATTGTCCCTGGGGTTTGGAGTGCGGCGTCCTTTGATAGCAGCTTGGTCAATGCCTGGGCGGCCGTGCTGCGAACAGGCTCGCGTTTGGAGGCGAAGGCCGCGATGAGATCCGGAATGGCATTGGGAGCACCAAGCTCGCCGAGGGCCCAAGCCGAGAGACGTTGTGTTTGATCATTGCCGCGGGCTAGGGCACGCAAGAGCTGCTCCTGACCGTCTCTATTTCTGCGGTGGCCGAGTACCCAAGCACAGGCGGCGCGTGTGAGATCGTGTGCGCCTTCGTCCGACAAGATTTGCACGGCTCTCTGAGTGCTCATGCGAATACTCTTGGCGTCTCGGAACTCCGAAAACGCCAGGCATGCCATGGTCTGTACTTTGTGAGTTTCATCTTCGCTGGCCGCCAAGAGCGCCGAAAGTGCTTTGGCATCGCCGGTAACTCCGAGGGCAAATACTGCGGCCTCACGCATCGAGTTCTCTTTGTGTTTGGCGAGTTCAACCAGGGTCGGAATCGTTCGCGAGTCGCCCAGGCGGGCGGCTGCGATAAGCGCCTGGACTTTGACGTCCCAGCTCAGAGATGGAAGAAGGGATGACGTGTGGCCGTGAGACTTGGGGATTGCGCGCTTGGCGAGACGCACCAAAGGCGCCGCTGCCGCTGGGTTACCCAAATAGCCGAGCACTGCGACCGCGGCCTGCTGTTGCTGCTGGTCGTCGTCGTCCGCTAGGGCCTCGAGTAGAGGTCGCAGGCCTGTTGAACCAAGCTTGTCGAGTTTGGCTCGCGCAGCCAAGCGAGTCTTGGCGTCTCCGTCTTCGAGGTCGGCCGCCAGGCTCGGAACGTACCGGTCGTAGATTTGCACCAAGATGCGCCTGTACATGGGCTTGTGCCCATATGCCGCAACCAGCGGGGATACCGTATCAAGGAGTCCTGAGAGTGAGCCGTTGAGCCACTCGAGCTCGACGGCCTCGCGCCCAGCCTTGTGCAAGACCTCGGGCGAGGACGCGTTGGCGAGAACGTTGCGATAGAGGGCTGTTGCTTTCTCACGTTGCCCGCCGTTGATGTAGAGCCGGGCCAATACGAAGGAAACCGCAAAACTCCGTGGCGAGAGCTCTAGGACTTTTTCGTAGGACTCGATCGCCTTATCCTGTTTCTGCATCGCCTGATAGCGCTCGGCGAGGCGCTGATAGGCGATTGGGTCGTTGGGGCTCTTTTCCAGAGCCCGCCTGACGTATTCGATTGCCTCGTCGTCCAATTGAAGATCTGTCTTGATCTCGGCAATTTGGTTGTAGTAGTCGCGCTCGCGCCCAGGATTGAGCTTCGCGAGCGCGAGGAGCATTGCGATTGCTTCATCATGTTGGCGCAGAACCCTGTAGCTCTTGACCAACTGCAACATGACGCTCTGGTCTGTGGCGCGGAGCGTGAGGAGTTCTTCCAATACTCCCTGCATCTTCTTGCCCTCATTGAGACGTCGGTAGGCTTCGACAAGATAGAAGCCGTCTCCAATGCGCCGAGGCGTCGAGGAAAACCCCACATTCCAGGCCAGGATGCGCGCCTCCAAGGGGGACTTCCTGCGATGCCTCCCAGGGCTGGTGCGGGCGAGCAGGTTTACTACGTGCCGCCGAGCCTCTTGACGCACGCTGGCGTAGCTCTTTTTATCGGGCGAGAGCTTGAGCACCATCTCCCAGTCTTTGACGGAATCGTCGATGCGCCGAAGGCGCTCGTAGACGTTTGCACGGCCTTTGTAGTGTTTCGAGTTCTTTCCCTGCAGAGCAATCGCTTCGCCGTACATCGTGACCGACTCGCTGAGCATGTCGTGTTCTGCGTAGATGCTGGCAAGTCGTGCGAAATTGTCCGCACTCTTGAGTCGGATGATTCTTAGCCAGACCTTTTCCGCCTTGGAACGGTTGCCGTCTTGGAAGTGCCGCTCTCCGAGATTCTCTAAGTGTCGCGGATCGCCCGGATCGATCCTCGTTAGCGTCTCGTAGGCATCTAGCGACTCCTTTGGTTGCTCCCACCCGGTATACAGATCTGCTAGCGAGGAGACGACACCCGGATCGCTTGAGAACCGCGCACGAATCTTCTTTGCCATTGCCATCGCTTGCTTGATTTGGCCGAGCTTCCAATAGCGTTTGGCGAGTTCCAGTTGAAAGCGTGGTTCACCCGGTGCTACACGAATTACGTTCTCGTATTGCTTTAGAGCCTCGGCCTCTCTGCCTGAGTTCTCGAGAAGAACGATGAGTCGTCGTTGCGTATCGAGTTCGTAGGGGGCGCTCTTCGTCGCTTTTCTGTAGGCCGCGATGGCCTTGTCTGCGATGCCTGTCTCCTCGTAGAGCTTGGCCAAGGTGTCCCATTCGAAGTAGGAACGTTTCTTCGACTTCCACTGGGTTTCTAGCTTGGAGATCAGAGTGTCGAGTTCTTGCCGCTGCCGGTAGATGGCGACGATTCGAGCCGTGAGCTCTTTAGTCGTGTAGTAACCGCGGCCACCTATCTTGATGCCGCGCTCGTACTCTTGGACCGCAGCCAGGCTCTCTCCCTTGCCCTCGAGAGCAAGGCCAATGCGCGTCACCATCTCTACCCGAGTCATAGGATCCGATCGCAGGTTGGCTTCTGTCTCGCGAAAGATGGCAATTGCCTCGTCGTAGCGCTTGTGTTGCGCGAGGGCCTCGCCGAGTTCGATCATGGTCTGGGAGTTCTTCGGATCGAGCTTTAGAAAGGTCTCAAGGTGAGCCTTAGCCGCTTCGATGTCGCCCGACTCCATCGCCAATTCGGCCAAGGCGCGCAGGACGCGCATTTTCTGCTTCTTGCCAGTGGCCAGTGCTAGGGCTTTCTCGTAGTGAGAGATGGCCTCCGCTCTTTGCCCTTTGGCGCGCAGCATCTTTCCGAGCTCGTTGTGCACAAGGGGGCTCTTAGGATCGAGAGTCACCGCCTCGGTGAATCGGGCTAGAGCTTTGTCTGGGGCACCCTCGTGGCGCTGCAAATAGCCGAGTACCATCAAGTTCGAGAACGAGGGGCGCTTCTGCTGTGCTCCCTCGTACTCCCGCACTAAGAGGCCAATGCTGCGGTAGCGGCGGTACATCGCCATGAGCTTGCCGAGAGCTTTGGCATCACCAGGGCGCCTGGAGAGCAGGCTCTTGTAACGCTTGATGAGCCCTTTATCGAAGGGATCTCGGCGTACCCCCCAATCGTCCTGCGCAGTTGCAGGACTAGGGGAGTGGAGTGGAGCCCCGATGAGGAGACCAAGCGCTACTAGAGTCGAAAAGAAGAATCGTCGCAATCTCGGTTCCTTAGTGGTGCCACCGCCGAGCCCGAACGTCGGGCGCGTCTCTCCACTATAACGCCTGGGAGGACGAGAGGCTTTCCGTGAATCCGAGATCGTTTGAGAAACTGCGATTCACCGGAGCTGGGCGTCAACTCACTCAGAGCATCGAATACGGCCCAAGAGGCCGCCGAGGTGACTACGGCGGGACTCGATGCAGTAGTTTCGGAGCATTCTCGCGTGGATCCGGGGCATTCCCGTGAATCGCACCCGATCCGTTTGGAAGAAGCGGTCACTTCCCTGGCTGCATATTTCACCACGGGCCCAGATTGTCTCGCTGGTTCCCGGTAGCTCAAACTCCAATCCCACAACCCGCTGCCCCTCTTGGAGCCGTCGAGGTGGGCTCTTTACTCGATTGAGTAAGATCCCTGTTTCACTAAGGTTTCCGGCCATGGCCCGATAGGGCCGGTCGGAGATGTACTGATTGAGGAACATCTCAATGGGTACCCGAAATCCGATTCGTCGATCACTTGAAAGCATACTTCTTCCCCCTTATACCTACAGTGTAGGTGAGCGGAGTACCTCTACCAAGTTTTTGCTCGAGAGCGCCCAAAAGCGCAACTTGAGCCGCTACAGGATCCTGGTGCGGAGCATCAGGCTACAGCGCCACTGGCGCGAAACACTAGACCGCCGAGCACAAAGCCTGATCGTTCTGGCGGCCCCTTCTTCCCGATTGCGGCGTTGTTCATATCGTCACTTGTCCCAACAAGCTCCTCATTCACGCCTTGCACTCGAAAAGAAATGACTCGCCATTTCTAATCATCTTTTATACTCGGCAGTCTAGCGCCCAGCGAAGCTGGGTGCTTGTTCTCTCAGTTTTGTGCCAACGCCTTTGGCACAAAACTAGGAGAACAGTCCTGCGACTAACTCGTCGAAGCGAATCGCGGTGGTCTTCCAACTGAGGTCGAGGTGCAAACAGCGCTGTACTAAGGCCTCGCGGGTCTCTTCGCCGGCCTGCCATGCAAGGAGAGCCGTCCGAATTGTCGCCATCAGCTCATCGTTGTTGCGGTAGAGGAATCCGCTGCCGGTCCGCGAATTGACGTCGAAGTTGACGAGCCGCTCGCTTGGTTCGCCGCTGTTGTGAGCGATGATTGCTGTGCCGTAGCGACAAGGGAAGAGCAGAGAACTGGGGCTGGCCCCAGGAGGCAGGAGGACGAAATCTGCGGCCGCGACAATGCGGTGGCGCAGTTGGCGTGCCTCAAAATCAGAGAGCGGCTTCGGGCAGACCGCGACTTGGGGTGCGCGACTTGCGAGTGCAGCGATGTGAGGACCGGCGCCCAACCCTGCTAGCTGCAGCGGCATCTTGATGAGTTCGGTGCCCACTGCGCGTGGCAGCTTTTCGATCTTCGTGACAACCCCGATAAGTGGCACATCAACATCCTTGAGCCCAAGCTCCTTGCGGAGAGCGGCCTTGGCCTCAGCCTTGGCAGCAGCGGTTGGCGGATCCATGCGCTGAGCGAGAAGACTATCGCGCTCCGGGTTCCATTCGAGAGCGTCGAATCCCGGGGCCAGGCCGCCGAGCTTGCTTGCTAGTGAAGCGAAGGGGGACTCCTCCTCCTTGAGGGCGGCAGTGGCGGCCGTTCTGGATGACATGAGTACGAAATCTGCGGTTTCCAGCCCCTCAGCGGTTTTGCTGTTGGAGTGGTGCACCACGGTCTTGAGGTCTCCACTAGAAGCTAGTGCCTTGGCCGTCTCGGTCCACAGTTGCAGAAGATTGGGCGCATGGCCGAGTTTCAAGGCGGCCACAAGGCTTGCCTCAGCATCTGGCTCCCCGTCGAAGGATAGGGCAAAGACTCCGATGTCGCTCGAGGTTCCCTCGGAGACAATGAGCTGGCTCTCACCTACTGTGAGTGGTTCTAAGCGGCGCGCGAGTCCCGCACGTTGTAAGCCCGCCTGATTACTCTGCTCACGGCCATCGATGCCAACCGCTACTGTCACCTTCCAGCCAGCCTCTTGAAGTGCTCGTGCCAAATCGCGCACCGAGCAGGCAAGAGGATCAGTCCCAGTGAGTGGGGCCAGGGCTGGGGCTAGCAAGAGTGTGGATTTCGTGGACATGGATTCTCAGTGGAATGTCGCCGAGAGAGGGGGGCGCCGGACTTCAAATCGCGCGCCGCTCTAGACGGACTCAGTGACGTCGTGGTAGCAGGAATCGTCGTGCCAATCTACGAGTATGAGTGTCAAAGTTGCCACAAGGTTTTCGAGTACATGCAGCGCATGAGCGAAGATCGAAAGACCGAATGTGAGGAGTGCAAAGGTGCTCTAGAGCGCATCATTTCGCAGAGCGCGTTCCATCTCAAAGGTGGCGGTTGGTACAATGATCTCTATTCCTCAACGAAGAAGGACGGAGACTCTAAGGGCACCGGCTCATCCAGTGCGGATTCGACTTCGAAGTCGGACTCGGCTGCATCGAAAACGCCTGCAACGTCGACCGGTGAGTCGTCTGCGGCGTCGGCAGCACCAGCAGCACCGGCGAAGGCAAACTCCAGCGGCGGCAGCGACTAGAACCCACGTCTCGGGGCTCGCGTATTCGCTAGTTCCGAAGCATAGGCAGAAACTGAGGAGAGCACTATGAGCGCAATGATCTTGGATGGCAAAGCACTCGCAGCTGAGCTGCGAGCAGAAGTGGCAGTTTCGAGCAAAGAGCTGGCGGAGCGCGGAGTGACTCCAGGTCTCGCAGTCGTACTCATCGGAGACGACCCTGCATCCAAAATTTACGTTCGCCACAAAGAGCGGGCTGCACAGCAGTGCGGAATCAGTGCGTTGGATTACCGCCGACCAGCAGATGTTAGCCAAGAAGAACTCTTAACTCTGGTTCTCGAGCTAAACGCGGATTCCAGCGTGCACGGCATTTTGGTGCAGCTGCCACTACCCGACGCTCTCGATGCGACGCCGATTCTCGACGCTATCGATCCTGCCAAGGATGTCGACGGCTTTCATCCAGACAACATCGGCCGATTGGCCCAAGGGCGCCCGCGCTTCGTGGCTGCGACCCCCAAAGGCTGTATGAGCCTCCTAGCCAAGGCAAACGTCGAGATTGCTGGCAAGAACGCGGTGGTTGTTGGTCGCTCGAATATCGTCGGAAAGCCGATGGCAATGCTCCTCACGAATGCCAATGCCACCGTTACTCTTTGTCACTCACGTACTACCGATCTTGCAGCGGAAGTGAAACGCGCAGATATCGTCGTAGCTGCAGTTGGAAAGGTTGATGCTGTGCGTGCCGAATGGCTAAAGCCCGGTGCTGTTGTGATCGACGTTGGGATGAATCGCAACGCCGATGGCAAACTGTGTGGCGACGTTCAATACGAAAAATCGCTCGCGATCGCATCTGCGATTACGCCTGTTCCCGGTGGCGTTGGTCCGATGACGATCGCCAGTCTTATGCAGAACGTAGTGACCGCCGCCAGCAAAGCACTCGCGCAGCAAGAGCCTGGCTAGACCGCCGAGCGTAAACAATGATCGGTCTGATGGTCCTGCTTTCCCGATTGCAGCGTTGCTCATTTCGTCATTTGCCCCGACAAAATCCTCATTCGCGCCTTGCACTCGAAGAATCAGAACTCACTATCCTCGGTCATTCTTTTCGCTCGACGGTCTAGGCGCGCCAGAGAGAGGCGTCCAAACAAGAGACGCGTTCTAGCGACGCGTGGGGCTCTACACCAGGGGCTGTGTTACGCGGCTCGGAGTCGAGAGCAGCAGCAGAACGGCCTTTCGAAGCGCCGCGCCGTGTGGGGGATTGCCGAGGACGTCTGACGCCCCCTGTTCAAAGAGGAGCTTTTCAAGCGACGCGTGCTGGGCGAGGGCTATCGTGGGAGTACCGAACTCACTATGGGCGTAGCGCACCGTTGCTAGGGCACCTCTCTCGTCCTCATCTCCGTCAATGATGAGCAAGTCGACATCCGGTGAGAGAACCTCGCGGGCTCCCTCTTCACCGCTTGCAAAGATTACCTCGGCGGTGCTGATGATTGACTTGAGCCGACGAAGAAGTGCTCTGCGGTCTCGATCATCGGCGCTTTGAACGAGAATACGAACACCTTTGTACTCCAGCACGAGGGCATCGACGATGGCGCCAAGCTCCCCCTCCAGGGAGTGGAACTGTACGCCGACACCACGGGGCTCGGTATCGATGGCCTCTGGCCGATGCCACGCCACTACTCCCGTTAGGCTCACGATGCCGCGCTCTGGGAGCTTGATATCGAGCTTGAGCACGGCGCCTTCGGGGGGCAGCTCGTCGTCGCATTGCAGGAACATCCCGCCCCGGCTCAGATTGACAGTGTAGGCGACCAACAGTGCTGACGGAGATCGAAATTCGACCTCTAGTCGGCCCGGAGCCCGTACATGATCACGGCTTGCCATACGTGTGCTGAGTATCTCGTAGCGACTGCTCTGCAGGCAACTGGATAGGCGACGGAAGGGACGTGCTACCGGTGCAGCAGGCGTTCAAGGAGCCTGTCAAGATCATCTAGGTCAGCGTACTTAATCTCGATCAAGCCGCCTTTCCCGCTCTTCCGCTCGGCTAGGCTCACTTGTGCGCCGAGAGACTTCGTGAGTCGGTTTTCGACATCGCGTACCGATGCGCTCTTCCTGGCCGGCGGCGCAGTGGTCTTTGGCGGCGCTTGCTGCTTGCGGATGAGAGCTTCGGTAGCTCGAACAGATAGCCCACCTGTGGCAACTGCCCGCGCACAGGTCTCGATCTCCGTGGCATCTCCAAGCCCAAGGAGAGCTCTCGCGTGCCCCATGCCAATACGGCCGTCTTCCACCATGGCGCGAACCGGCGTCGGTAGCTTCAGCAAGCGGAGGCTATTGGCAACGGTGCTCCGCTCTTTACCAACCTTCGTGGCGATCTGTTCCTGAGTGAGCTCAAACTCATCCACCAGACGTTGGAACGCCATCGCCTCTTCTATTGCGTTGAGGTCTGCGCGCTGAACGTTCTCAACAATCGCTCGCTCGAACGACTCTTGCGAACTGACATCCTGAACAACAATTGGAATCTCGAGGAGCGCTGCTCTCTGGGAAGCACGCCAACGTCGCTCACCTGCGATGAGATAGTAGCCGCCTTCTTTGCGCTCTCGAACAATGAGCGGCTGAATGACGCCGTGCTCGCGAATGGATTGAGCGAGTTCTTCGAGCAGCTTCTCATCGAAGCGGCGCCTCGGTTGCTCTGGGCTTGGGTAGATGTCTTCTACCTGTGCTTTGAAATAGCTGCGCTTGTCGCCGGTCCTCACGCTGCCCGTAGTCTGTGCGCCCCCCGTGCTGGCCGATTTAGAGGCCGCCGGTGTGCTTGGAAGAAGAGCGCCGAGTCCACGGCCAAGTGCCTTGCGCTTGTCTTTTGTTGGTGTCTTGGCCGACGGTGCTTTGCTCATAGGTGCTGTATTCTAGGTGCTGTAGTCGAAATCTAGGCGGCGGTGCGCTCGACAAATTCTTGGGCGAGCTTGAGGTAGCTTTTCGAACCCGCGCAACGGAAGTCGTAGAGTAGGACCGGCTTGCCGTGAGATGGCGATTCGCTTAGCCGCACATTGCGTGGGATGAGGGTATCGTAGACCTTATTCGGCATGTGTGACTCGACCTCGCCCTTGACCTGACCTGCCAAGTTCGTGCGTGGATCGTACATGCAGAAGAGAATGCCTTCGAGGTCGAGACCGGGATTGTATGCGTCGCGCACCTTCTCGATCGTGCTGACGAGCGCGCCGAGACCTTCGAGAGCAAAGTACTCTGCCTGCATAGGCACGACGACTCCATCGGCTGCCACCAAGGCATTGAGAGTGAGCATGCCCAGGCTGGGCGGACAATCGATGATGATGTAGTCGTACTCGTCGCTCACCGTTGTGAGGGCATTCTTTAGATAGCTCTCGCGATCGTCACTACCGATGAGTTCGAGTTCGGCGCCGACCAAGTCCATCGTCGCTGGCACGACAAATAGTGTCGTAATCTCGGTGGGGCGTATGCAGTCCTTCATCGCGACCTCGCCCACGAGTGCGTCGTATATGGAGAGTTCGATGCGGTCTTTGGTGTAACCAACAGAGGACGAGGCGTTGCCCTGGGGATCGAAGTCGACTAGCAAGACGCGATGCTCTGAGGCCGCAACGGAAGCTGCTAGATTGACTGCGGTGGTCGTTTTGCCGACTCCGCCCTTTTGATTCGCTACCGCGACGATTCGGGCCATGACTCAGCTTACGTACCATGCCCGTGTGATGAGGCAAAACTTCGGGGTTGGGATAGGGCTCATGTGAATACTAATTGTTCCAGCATGTTAGCGGAAAGCCGGGACAATTCGGAGCAAAAACTTGGCTACTGTAATCAGTAGCCCTACAGTGTGCTCAGATGTAGGACAAAACAGTCCTGCCACATTGGGGGAACCTAGTTATGTCTGCATTTCCAAGAGTTTACACGTCTTTTGCTGAATTTGAGCGCGATGAGCTGCGAAAGCTCGACTCGCTGCGCACCAGCGTCGACGACATGATGGAAGAACGCTTCAGTGAAGAACTCAATTTCGGTGAGCCGGTGGATGCTCCACAACGCCGCCGTGGCCGACCTCGGAAAAACTCTTACTAGCTCATCGGATCTTATAGCTTAGCCTATCCAGCTCGAATCATTGCGGGCAGATCACGGTTTGTTGCGGCGACTACGCGAACCGCAACATGAATGCTCTTGCTGCCTCCTACTCTCTCGAAGCACTGCTCTTCCAAGACGCGGAGGAACTTGGTTTGGCATCCCAGGGGCAGCTCGCCCACTTCGTCGAGAAATAGCGTGCCCGTATTAGCGGCTTCGAAGGGACCGATCTTGCGCTCGGTGGCACCGGTGAAAGCCCCTTTCTCATGCCCGAATAGCTCGCTCTCGATAAGGCTCTCGGTGAGTGCTGCACAGTTGACGGCTACGAACGGATGGCCTGTTCGGCGCGAAGCGTGGTGAATACCCCGAGCGACCATTTCCTTGCGCTTCCGCTCTGCCCCGTAATGAGCACAGTGGCATCGCTTGGGCCGACTTTGGAGATGAAGCCAAGGAGCACTTGGGCTGCCGGCGATTCGCCGATAAACCCGCCTTTGCCGCTCAGCTGCCGATTCTCTTTCGCAAGCCCTTGTGCGGGCCTCGAGCCCGGCCATTGCCGCAGAGAGCAGGTGCCCGAGGCACGACATGGCCATGAGATCTATTTCCTGCCAGCCACCGCGCTGCCTATTTGCGTAGAGCAAGCCTCGCAGCCCTTGCCGTGGAGAGGAGAGCAGAGGCGCTGCAACAGCAGCTCTGGGGCCAGGGCTTGTTTTGACGCCTTCCGCAGCGACGCACTTGCACTCCGCCGCTACCTTGGCAATCAGGTCTGTCGGTACCGAGAGTTGCTGCCCGGCTGGATCGTCTGGAAGAACACTGGCTGCGGAGGGCACCATTCGACCCTTGTCTCGGAGCAGGAGGAATCCTCTATCGGCCTCTAGTGCTGAGACAATTGCCAGGCATGCGGCTCGCCCCAACTCGGCGATGTTGGCTGCGCTGTGCAAGCTATCACCAAACGCTACCAGTGCTGCGATGTGGCGACGTTGTCTGTCGGGGGCTTTGGCCTGGGCGAGCAATAGAGCACTGGAGCCAACCTCAATTGTGAAGTGACTCGGGCGAAGCTGGGCTGGGTCTTGTGGCGCAATCTCCTCTTGATGAAATGCGAGGCGCGAGTGGCCAATCGCAATTTCGTCATTCTCCCAAAGAACATGCTGCTCAGCAGCAGGGGTGCCATTGACCAGCGTTGGATTGCGAGAGCCCTGTGCGACGAGCACCAATTGCCCACCGCGGTGTTCTATGACGCAGTGTTATCTGGACACCGAGGGGTCGCGCAGCTGAACAAGGCAGCTCGGGGCTCGTCCGATATGGCGCGAATGTACTAGACTCGCCGCGGGAATGCAGTTCGGCGGGGGCGTACCGGCTACGGCACGATTGTGAGCTGAAATGGGCGCAGGTCGCCGCCAACAGGGGATTCGGCGACGGTTTCATCGTCGCGCAGCACCCGCACGTAGTAGCGAATTGTGGTGCCAGCGGGTTGGCCAGGGATGTCGGCTGCGAAGAGCTCGCCCGCCCGCTCGTCCTCGTCGAGTGAATCCATCCGCAGTGGGATGTAGCGCTGGGGTTGGCTGTCCGTCGGATTGTACATGAGATCGACCGTATCGCCCGAGAACGAGCCTACGATGACAGTCCGAACTCTGTAGGGCCCGGTAGAATCGGAGCTCGATTCTAGGTCGGTCGTGCTCTCTATATAGGGATCGGCGCAGCCGGAAAGCCCGACGAGCAAGAGCATCAGAGCGATGGGATAGCGACGGGGGAGCATGTCAGCAATTCTAGCCTCGCTTGAATCGGGGGGCGAGTTCTGCACAAACTCCGTGTCATGAAAGGCATGGTTCTGTCTCTGGTTCTTGGTTTGGTAGTCGCTTGCGGAGGCAAGCGTACGATTGCCGAGGGCGGAGGGGGCTCTGGGGTCACGACGACTCCGACGACAGCGGCGACTGAGCCGGCTTCTAGGATGGCCGCCGTACTGCACATCTCCCTGGAGTTCGAAGTCTCAAAGGAGAGTCCACCGACAACGCAGGTAACCCTGGTCGAGACCAACGAGACGGGCTCCAACAAACGCCACAGGCTCGGAGAGTTCGACGGCAAATGCATCGATGTAACGCCCGAGGTGCGAACTACGGATCCTGACGTATTCCTAGGGTTTCACTGCCAGCCTTTTGGTACGCAGCGGGGTGTGCTCGTTCATATCTTGCAGCGCCGTGGGCGTCTTGTCCTACTTCGCGCTTGGCTTGGCACGAGCAAGCCCACCTTCGATGATTTCGATCAGATCGGTGAATTGCCTCCGACCCCAACTGGAGTTCCGCTCAAGTCAGATCACGATCCGGCGTAGTGACCTGTGGGCGGGTATCTCGCGCACAATTGCGGCGAGTTCCGGCACTATCTGGCAACTCCGATGGCGGAGCCTGCTGGCGTGCGCACGATGTTGGCATGAAGCTCTCTACCCTCCTCATTGTTTTGGCGGGACTCGCTCTCTGCGGGCTAGTGGCATGCAGCAAACTCAATCGCGCGGCGCCTACTTCGACAAGTGTGGTGATTCGGTCGGTGGATGTTGAGGCGGGCGCGAGTTCTCACTTGCGAGTGGCGACGTACAACGTGCACATGGAGACAGCGGAGGCAATCTCCGCAGCGATTCTAGGCAACATCGAACTTGCCGCTGCCGACATCGTACTTCTCCAAGAGGTTGAGGCACACCCGGGCGAGACGATGAACCGTGCGGAGCAAGTGGCCGAGAGGTTGGGCATGAGTGCTGCCTACGCGCCGGGATACGGTTTGCCAGGCGGCGGTAGCCATGGCGTGGCCATTCTCTCGCGCGTGGCATTGCGCGACGTAGAGGTCATCGAATTGCCCTACTACCATGTCGTCGTTAACTCGGCGCGCCGTGTGGCTCTCGCTGCTACGGTACGGCTTGATGGCCAGGACGTGCGCATCTATAGCGTGCACTTGGATAATCGCATCAATCCGAGCAAGCGACGTCGGCAACTGCAGCCCGTGTTTCAGGCGGCTCAGAACTTTCCCGGTCCAGTCGTCATCGCCGGAGACCTAAATACGAGTCCGTTTTGCTGGGCTGGGAATCTCATTCCAATTCCGTGTGGCAAGCAAGACAATGCGGTGGAAGACGCGGCTCTTGCCATCGGCATGGATACTCCTCTGGCCAAGAGCGGCTCTACAAGCAAGTGGTTCTCGATGCGACTCGATGCGGTCTACACCCGTGGATTGATCACAGATGCCAGGGCTGTGGAGCGCTCCGTTCGCCTCTCCGACCACCTACCCGTGTGGGCAGAGTTTCGACTCCCCGCTTCCCATTCTCGTACCGGATTGCTGTGATAGCCGAGCCTCCCTGACAGAGCCCGTTGGGAGCGCTTGCCACGCAGATCTCGAATGACTTGTCTGCTAGCATCCGTCTTGGTAGCGCCGCGAAAATGCACTCTTGGTTGCGGTGTCGCAGCTCAGTATGTTCACTTCCGCTCCGATTCTCATTGCCGGATTTCCGGTTCTACTAGCGTTGCTCCTTGCCTGCTCTCCAGACTCTGGGCAGTCGGGCTCGGAACTGCTGTGTACCCCTGGCACACAGGGCGACAACTTCTGTGCGACCAATGCCGGAAGCAGTTGGAGCTGTGCCACCTCAGGTGTTTGCGTAGACAACCAAGTAGACAACCAAGTAGACAACCAAGGGGGCACACCGGATGGCGGAGCCGATGCCAGCTCCGGCTGTGAGAGCAACGCCAATTGCACCGTTGCAGGCGAGGAGTGCATCGGCCCCAATGATTACCATGTCTGCGGCCCTGCACCGAGTGAGGTGTGCATTTCTGATGATGAGTGCCCTCTCGCAGTCTGCCACGCAGTCGTCGACAGCTGCAGTTCCGATGGCATCGGTTCGCGGTGTGGTCCTGCCTACACCGTGGGTAGTTGCGGCGGAAGTCTCCGATGCGGAGCCGAAGGCGCTACGCCGATGGCCGTGATATCGCTGAGCTCTCGGTGAGCCAGCCCCCACTCCACGGCCTGGGAAACGGCCGAGAACACCTTCTCATAGCTCGTATGAAAGGCTTCCGCTGTTTCCTTCCAGCTCAGACGCTGGGCCCACCTCGCGTGAAACCAGGCGTAGGCTGTGGTGAGCTGGTGCTTGCCATTGGCCCATGGCACAGCTTCCACAGTGACGCCGCAACGAGGACAGTCCACTCGCCGCATGACGTATAAGAAGAACACCGCAATGCCCCACAGAGGGACAAACTCGAATCGACGCTCGCCGAGTTTGTCGTACCCCGGGCGCTTTTCGT
>JAAEPE010000229.1 GCA_024222395.1 Myxococcales bacterium | reverse complement strand
GCGAGAAGCTCGTCGCGCTGGGAGTCCTCCTGGCGAGCTTGTGCTCGGCGGCCGTAAGGTCGCTGTGAAGCGCCATCGTGTTCGCGATTCGGACGGCGAAGTGATGCTCGACCGCTCTCAGTATTTTTCCGAGAACAATCCACTGCAAAAGCGAGCGTTGGAGCAGATGGTAGTTGGCGTGAGTTCACGCAAATGCCAGCGCTCACTGGAAGAAGTTCCCGTTGGCATGAGTACTCGAAGCACGAGCAAGAGCGCGGTAAGTCGCCGGTTTGTGGCGGCAACGCAAAGCCAGCTAGGGCAGTATTTGAAGGCACCTCTGGCCGATTTGAAAATTCACACTGTCATGCTCGATGGCATTCATCTAGGAGAACATCTCGTAGTGATCGCAGTCGGCATTGATCCCGAAGACAGAAAGCACGTTCTCGACTTCTGAGAGGGCTCCACAGAGAACTCAGAGATTTGTGTTGCTCTTATCAGCGCCCTTGTTGAGCGCGACCTAGACCCGCAGAAGTCGACACTCTTTGTCATCGACGGAGGCAAGGCTCTTCGCAAGGCGATAGGCCTTGTCTTTGGAAAGCGGGCGCTGGTCCGGCGATGCCAGATTCACAAGATGCGCTATGTTGCAGGGCATCTCCCCAAAGAGCTTCAGCCCAGTGCTCACTGGGCCATGCGAAAGGCCTACGCAAGCAAGAAGTACAAAACCGTGCTTGCTCGTCTCAAACGTCTTGCCAGCAGCTTGAAGGACCAGCACCCGGGTGCTGCAGCTTCGCTCAAGGAAGGGCTCGAAGAGACACTGACCATCAAGCAGGTCGGGCTAAGCAAGATGCTTGAGCGCAGTCTTTGTTCGACGAATATCATCGGGAATCTCAACGGCAGCATCCGCCAGGTGACTCGTCGAGTGAAAACCTGGAAGACCGAAACGATGGCCTTGCGCTGGATCACCACTGCGGTGATCGATGCGAAAAGGGAAGTTCCGCCGGCTGCGAGGCTATAAGAATATCTCGAAGCTTGCGCAGTATTTGAACGCCCGCGATCAGCAGCTCAACAGAGCTGTTGACGAGGTAGAAATGGCCGCGTAGAAAGAGTCGATCCGCTGCCGAAAGCTAACAGGCGATGAGAAATCGCCCAACCAATGCCACGCCGACAGAACTGGTTGCGCTTGATATTGTCGGATTGGAAGAGCAGCGCTACTTGCTCATCACGGATCCCGGAACAGAAATCGACATATCCCTATCCACGAGTGATGCCATAGACCTCGAAATCGTTCAAATCTCCCCCGGCATGGTCGACGATGAAGATGGCGGCTAGGCGATGAGCGCTTGGTGCATCACTGCAAAGCGTGCCGCGCCAAGATCAGAAGATTCGCCGCCACTACTGACGTGAGCGTGTAAGCCTTGAACGATGCAAGCGATTGCCAAGTGCAACGGCTCCAGCCAGAGGATCGTTTGAGAAAAGAGATGTTGCTCTCGATTCCAGCGCGAAATCGTCTTAGCTTCCGATAGGCCAAGCTGCTCTTGACCATATCGAGGATGCCGATACTAGGAGACTTGTTGAAGGCGACATCTTCAACATCGAGATTCTTGATGTCTTCAAGGTTTTTCTTAGAAGAGAACCCACCATCAAAACAGACCTTCTGCGGTGGGCGACCATAGAGTTCAATTTGATGTTCAACCATGGCAACCGCAAGCGTTGCGTCGGAAGGATTGCCCGGCCCAAAGATGTTGGGTCACCTGCGTGATAGTCGCAACCTACTGCCCAGGGTCGAAGTTGGCGAGCTTCCCAAGCATCTGACCGAGCTATCGCCCCATGACCTATGTCTCCGACTAGAGGGCGCCGACTTGCTCCGGTGCTAGAGAGCCTATCAACTCTCGAGTGATTCATGTTGCTTCTCGCCACGGAACCGGATCGACCGCCACGATTCGCACCTCGGATGTGAACTGACTGCCCTCTTGGTCTCGCAGCCACTGCTGGCCAATCTCGGGCAGCATTTCAGAAACCATCAATGTGCTGGCCTGACGCGCAAGTCTCACGAAGATCTCTACGTATACAGGACTGGTCAAATCGATATAGACAGGTTTGGTCTCTTCGGGTGTCTTGACGAAGACACGTGGCGGAAGGCCATATTCTTCGGCCCACCTGCGAGCTTCCACAAATTGCTCTACACCACGTGGGGACTCTGCAAACGGTATCTCGGCCGACTCGAAGTGCCAGGTCTCTCGTCCAACAATCAGGCCGCCAATCGAAATCCTCGGCCGGTGGGCAGAGTGGGCAGAGATGGGTAGATAGCTGAAGTCAGCGACCACTTCGGCGGAAAGCGCTGCTTCTAGAATTTCGACCAAGAAGAACTCCCGTCCACTTCCCCTATCCCGCACGATGAGTTCCCCGGATCGCTCCGTTAGTACGAGTGCGCCAACCTCGAGCACCTTTGAGCGCTCTTTCCAAGAGGGAGTATCGCCGGATTCCAGATCGAAGTCTCGTGATGACATGCAAACATGGTCGGCACGACTTGCCTGTTCGCGAGGTATCACTGGCACCACAGCAGGATCAGAAAGGTCGTGAGCGCGAGCAGCAATCATCTCCTCGGAGTTCTCGACCTGTGACTGGTAGACCCGAATCCCACATGTGTTGACAGCCGCATGCACCTCACCAAGAACAATGCTAGGTGCACAACCCTCTTTGGGTTCATCGATGAACATCAAATCGGGAGAGTGATACCGCGCGCCTGGCCATCCTGGCCTCTCTGCGGCGAATGCTAGCTCGACCGAATCTACAAGGTCATTAGCACGATAGGAGATGGAGGAGTCGTCACATGGGAGCTTCAAGATTTCGCCCCATCGCTCTCGCAAGAGGTCCTTCACTTCCGTAACGATTTCGGATGGCCCCGAAGCCGTGCCAAAGGAACTGCGGATAGCGCCAAAGAAGTGTGTGTAGTCGACTTCAGGCGCGCCCACCTCTTCGCTGAGTGCCCGATACGCATCAAGCCACTCGCTCTTGAAGCGACGTGCGACTTCACTTGTGAACCACCGAGCACTTTGCAGTAGCAACGCCAAAGGCTCAGACACCCCCGCGAATATCTCGCCCCCAATAGAGAGGTCGAAATCTCGCAAGCACTCCTCGTAGACGAGCCCCTGCCCGCATACATCTGCCCTGCAGACCGGGTCGCGGCCTCCTGAGTTAGCTCTTCAAAATGCTCGTTGATCGCTTCGATCGCAACGGCCAATCTTTCAGGCTGCCCAGCGGCCTCTGCGACGTCGTCTCGTGCTGACTGCAACGTCCCTAGCTCACGCAATGCCCCCTCTGCAACGGCCGTTGGCAGCCCGAGGAGTAGCTTCTCAAGAAACTCATCGGGGGCGTTGGGCGCAGTCGGTATGTCGATAGCCCAACGCAACACGCGCTTCTCGTGGAGATCCTCGAGTAGCCCAAAGACGTCGCCTACGTCATCGAAATCCATATCTTCAGCCGCCACCATGGCTTCGGCAATGTGCAGGGCAGTTGCACGGCCGTCGCAACGAGCAATGAGCGCGGCAACCACAGGAGAAAGATTGGACTGTGAGCCATAGCCATGATGCAGGACACAGCCATCGAGGCTCATCGCAGGAGAGAGGCGCGGGGCGAGATGAGCACGCAACTCCGAATCAAGCGAGAAGCGAGAAGCTAAGGCAGCAATTGCCCAATGCTCAAAGTATACGCGCCGAGTCTTGAGCTTCTTGGGACCAGGTACGGCAGACCAGGTACTTCCAGTAGTGATTGTCCCACTGCCCTGGGGACCGAAGAAGCCAATAGTCTCATTCTTCACGCAGTAGCGCTGAAGATAGCTAGCGACCATTTGCTCGGCACGGCGATGCCTCTTTCGCCCAAGGCCGTCTCCCGTAGCAACTCGCGCAAGCCCTGTCCGATACGCTCCAACGTTCTGCCAGACGAGGGCCTCCCTAAATGCCGCACCATTGGCAATCACGCGAAGATTCGCGGATACGACTTTGCAGTCTTCGTCATATGCGTCCTTGGCGAGCAGCAAGGCACGCTTGAGTTTATCCTTGGCCTCCCTTTGTCGCGAGAAGTCGTAGACCGAGTCACCAAGAGGCACCTTGTTGCCGCGAATCTTTCGGAGACAGGCAAGCAACTGCCTGCGATGTTCAGAGGAAGCACCGCCCACCAAGGCCTCCAACTCCAAGGCCGCGCTAGAAAGACTCTTCGCCAGAGCCCTCTCTGAGGCGAATATGACCTCTGCCGCGGCACAGGCTCTGGAGCCAGCCATGGATAGTACATCCGAGGCGGGAAACCCTGCTCCTCTGAGCCGGCACCATGTCCACAGCGACCAACCACCTTCCCAAATTGGAATCAAATGCTGTCTTGCGAACGGAGCCAAGGCACTCATTCTAGCTCAACACCCAGCGTTGTGGTGGGGCCATGAGAGTAGTTATGCCGCGGGCTAACATCATCAATTCTGCCGATGGGCCGCCGATCGAGAGGAAGAAGATGGCCTATTGAATCGCCGAAATCAATCTACTCTCGCTTGCTTACGCAGGTCGTAGACTTGCGAGATGGGACCAAGCACGACCAGTGTCATGCCCGATTCCAATACGAAGTCGGCATTGGGATTGTACTGGTATCCCGACTCCGGAACGCGCACTGCTAGGACAAGCAAGTCGGTAATGTTCCGGAAATCCATGTCGAGAAGACTGCGCCCAGCGAAGCTAGAACCTTGCGGAATGTCGACTTCTTCGATGCGAGTCTTTGAGCGGTCGCGCCGCATCTCGTCTAGGAAGCGTACAACCTTCGGGCGAAGCAGCTCGGAGACCATTCGCAAACCGCCGATGTAGTTGGGGGAGACAACCGTATCCGCACCGGCCTTTCGGAGTTTTTCCAAGACGCGCAAATCCGATCCCCTTGCCACGATGCGGACATCAGGGTTCGCCTCACGAGCGCTGATCGTGAGATAGAGATTCTCTTTGTCGTTAGCCATTGCTGCAACAATGCCTCTAGCCGATTTGATGTTGGCCTTGGCCAATACATCGTCATCCGTCGCATCTCCCAGCAAACACATGGCCTGTGGATAGGTCTCGCGATGAAATGCGATGGCATCAGGATCGATGTCGATCAACACGGTTTGGATTCCGTATTCCGCAAGCTCCTTCAAGACATGTCGTCCCGTCGAACCCACGCCGCAGACGATGATGTGCTCCTTGAGTTTGTCGATGGTCTTGTGCATACGTGTCTCCTTGAATGCCCGTTGAAGATCGCCTTCGATTATCATCGCGGTAAGCGTTGATACGAAATATAGGAAGGTCCCAACCCCGGTTACGATCAGGATCATTGTGAAGTGCCGCGCGTATTGCGTCTCTTCGAATCCGGGTAGCACCTCCGAAAACCCGACCGTCGTCAGAGTTATGACGGTCATATAGAGGCAGTCGAAGGGCTCCCAGCGCCCCTCGCCGATTACATAGAATCCCAGCGCACCCATGCCGACGACCAGCAGGATCGCCAACGAAGCCGCAGCGAGGCGTGTGCGAAGCTCTTGCACCGCCGCATCCTATCCTAATCATTGGCTTTGACGCGAGATTTCGGCGCCGCTACACTGCGCGGCCATGAGGTCCCTAAGAAGCTACGTCGGCGGCCAGTGGGTCGCGAGCTCGAACCGAGCCACCACCCTCTTCAATCCCTCCACCGAGGAGGCTATTGCGGAGATTCCCGCGGGCGAGGTCGATTGGAAGAAGATGCTTCGCTACTCACGAGAGAAGGGGACAGCTTCGCTCCAGGCACTCACATTTACCCAGCGCGGAGAACTCCTCCAGGCCATGGCGAAAACTCTTCACGAGGGCCGAGAAGAACTCATCAGCTTGGCGACCGCCAACGGCGGCAACACCCGAGGTGACGCAAAGTTCGATATCGACGGCGCGAGTTTTACGTTGGCTGCCTATGCCGACATTGGAGCAAAGCTCGGAGACACGCACATAATGGTCGACGGTGAGCCCGAACAGATCGGCCGCACCGCCCGCTTCTCAGCACAGCATGTACGCCTGCCGCGCGCTGGCGTCGCCGTTCACATCAATGCTTTCAATTTTCCTGCATGGGGCCTGGCCGAAAAAGCTGCAGCGGCACTTCTCGCTGGCATGCCGGTCATGAGCAAACCTGCAAGCGCGACTGCTCTTGTCGCTCATCGCATGATGGAAATGATCCTCGAGCAGAATATTCTGCCCAAAGGCGCGCTATCCCTAATCTCCGGTAGCTCCGGTGATTTGCTTTCTCATCTACAAGGACAGGACGTCCTCAGCTTCACGGGATCAAGCGATACCGCCAAGATCTTGAGGGCCACAGAGGGGGTCGTAGAGCGCTCGGTACACATCAACGTCGAGGCAGATTCTCTCAATGCTGCGGTTCTCGCTCCCGACGTGGAGCTCGGCTCAGAAACCTTCGCCCTCTTCCTCAATGATGTCGTGCGCGACATGACGCAGAAGACTGGGCAGAAGTGCACAGCGATTCGGCGCATTTTCGTTCCCGAAGACAAAGTCGACGATGTGGTCGCCGCGATGAGTGAGCGCCTCGCCGACTTGGTTGTTGGCGATCCAGCTGCAGACTCGAATGTGCGTATGGGCCCGGTAGCGACCGAGACTCAGTTCAAGGATGTCCGAGCGGGCATCGAACGGCTCGCAGCACAAACCGAGGAGGGCTACGGAGGCACTGGTGAAATTGAAGGCCGTGGATCGGTGGGAGGCAAGGGGTACTTCGTCGGGCCGGTACTTCGCGTTACTCGCGATGCGGCGAAATGCGAGGCCCTTCACGCACACGAGGTATTTGGCCCCGTTTCGACAGTCGCCGCCTATTCCGGCGAGGCCAGCAGTGCTGCCGCTCTTGTTCGAATGGGAGAGGGAGGGCTTGTGACTTCTCTCTACTCCGACGATCGGAAGTTCTTCGCCGAGCTAGTTCCCCTCATCGCAGCCTTCCATGGCCGCCTCTATCTGGGAAGCGAGAAGATTGCGGGGCAATCGCCGGGCCCCGGCACCGTCATGCCAGCACTTCTGCACGGTGGACCAGGGCGCGCTGGCGGCGGCGAAGAACTCGGCGGCCTGCGCGGCATGGCCTTCTACCAGCAGCGCACGGCACTGCAAGGAGACAAGGCCATTCTCACTGCCATCACTGGCGTCAAGTAGCGAACGCCAAGAGAGGCCCTGTACTACTCATCGCGCTGGGCTCTCGAAAGAAGAGATAGTTGACGCGGTGGGCCGGGCGCCCAAAGAGCGCCTGGTACTGACCATCGTCATAGCCCCTTGGGGGTGCGGAAATCTCGCCCAGATCCAGATGGGTCAGTCCATAGGCCGGCAGCAAAGCAACAAGGCGTTGGAAGCGCTTCAGCAGTGGTGCGTCGTAGACTCCAGATGCGAGCTCTTCTGAGATCATCCATTCGCCTTCCTCCCGCGTAACGGTGACTGCCACTTGCTGAACGACCGCAAGTGGCGCCATTGTGCTTATGGAAACTCGCAGGTAGAACTCGCAGAGCGCGTGCTCCGTATCCCATTCGAGCGGGAGCTCCGCGCCACCGTAGCGCACTTGCAATCCACAAGTCTCACGCCCCTGGCAAAGGACATAGACGTAGTCACACGCGTCCCCTTCCCCGCCTTCACGAAATATGGTCGCGCCTTTGAGTTCCGTGGACAGCTCCTCCGCCAGGGCCATGACATCTTCTTGCCCGACGCCCGCGTCAATGGCAACGGCGTCGTTGGGCTGCCCCCATATGCGTGTGGGATAGAGCTTGTCCATCCACTGGGCAACAGTATCTAGCATCTCGCCCTTGTGATCTTCACAAGCCGATTTCCCCGAACAGTTGGTACAGCCACCCATGCGCCCTTGGTACCATAGTGGGTGCTAGGCTTGCCCTAGGCGAGATTGATGGACGAGAAACTCGAAGAGCTGCTCAGAAGCTACTTGGCCCAGACTGGTGCCAGCGCCCTGCGTATCACTCGCAATCCAGGCAACTTGAATGAGCACCAGCTTCACGCCAAACTTGCCGCGGGGGTATATCTGGTTGCAAGCTTTGTCGCTGAGGAGCGGTGCGATTCGATTCCCAGTCGCCGAGAACTGCTCGAACGAGCCGCCCGGGCCTTTCGTGCCCACGTTCGCGAGTCCGCTGCAGCAACCAACACGCGCTGGCCAGAAGTTGTCTACCCCGACGCCGAAACAGCGGCCCACAATCCGCAAAGACTGATCCTCGCGCGCATACAGCAGTTCTTGAGGGGGCTCGTTGATAGCAGCCCATTCCACCAACAGGTGGTCATCTTGCGAGGCAGACTTATAGCCAGCGCTCTGCCTCTCGAGCACGTCGAAGAAGTACAGCTTGATCTGCTTTCACGCCAACTCGAAAACGCCGGCAAGGCCGCTATCGGAACCGCTCATGGCGAACTCGTTCGTCCCGGCCTCTACGCTCGCGGCTTCTGGTATGGAGCGGCGCTCATTGGCTTCTGCAATAGCGACTACTCAGTCGACTTCGTGCGCCACAGTAGCAAGATGGTGACACACGAGCTAACGACTCTGTTGGCGATGCTCGATGGCGATCCTGACAAACCTGTGAAACAAGCGCCGCCGCCCTAGAAAACTGGCGACATTGCCTACCTTGGGAGGTGCACACCGATGACAGGCTTCTCGCTCTCGAGAAACGCCGTCGCGGCTGCGGCGACATCCTCTGCGCTAAGGTCATCGATAGCCTTTGCGATAGCAGCTACGTCGCTTGCCGGCTTGCCGTAGAACGCAAGGCTGTCGAGGCTCTCAAGCCAGAATTGGTTGCGCCCAAGGTCAACCTCGTGTCCCTTTATAACCGCCTCCTTGGCTTTGACAAAGTACTCGTCGGCGACACCTTCTTTGGCGATACGCACGAGCTCACTCTCAACGCGCTTCTGGACAGCTTCCGCCCTCTCGGGCGCAACTTGCAGCCCGAGCCTGAGTGAGGCGTGACTCCAGTTGTCGCGAAATCTCGAACGGACGCCCACCGAGTAGGTCTCTCCCAGCTCTTCACGAAAGAGAGCTAGATAGTGCATCTGTGCGGCACTAGCAAAGACGTCCCATGCGAATCGCTCCTTCGTTGAGGGCATGCCTTCGGGACGGGCTAGGTCGTAGAACATGCTTATGCTCGCCCGCTTCTGGCTACCATCGCGCTTCTTGACCAGCTTGCGTGCCTTGTGGCTCGGCCACGCGTGCACCTTCATCTCCTCTCGCCTTCCGTCGTCAGGAAGGCTTCCGATGTAGGTGAGCAGCAGGTTCTTGATCTCATCGCGCTTGAAATTACCGACCAGCGTGAATCGAAAGTCTCCCGCATTCTTCATACGATCTCCGTAGAAAGCCAACGAATCGTCCAGATTGAGTTCGGCGGCGGCCTCCTTGTTCCACACGGCTTTGCGCGGATTTTTGTTCGCGATCCACGGTTCCAGCGCGTCGGCGAAACGGCCTTCAGGCGAGTTCTCTCCAGCCGTTAGAGCCGTTATGGTGTTCTTCTTATACAGTTCAAACGCCGTCTCATCTTTGCGAGGAGAAACAAAGTAGAGATGCGCCAGGGTGAGCATCGTCTCCAGGTCACTAACGCTCGAGCTGCCCTGGAGCCCCTCGCTATACGCTCCAATGTAGGGAGCCATGCTCACAACTCGTCCAGCAAGTGCCCGCTGCAGTGCTATCGAATCCATGGTCCCGAGTCCGCCCTGGGCCACGACCTCCGCGGCCTGACGAATCGACGCCAACGCACTCGCATCATCGATGACGCTCGTGCCTCCAGCGCTGGTCGCGGAGAAGAGAATTTCGTCGTTCTTAAAGTCCGTCTCTTTTAGAACCACCGTCGCACCGTTGCTCAGTTTCCACTCGTACACACCGACCGCGGCGTGGTGGACTTCTTCTTTGATTGAGCCAGGCATTGGTTTGCTCATCATGAGATCGGTGTTGGATGGCTCATCCGCATAGGCGGCCAATGATGCTGTGGGCAATGCTGCCAACAACGATAGAACCTTCGTCTCGGAGAGCGCATCCTTCGCGGCGGCGCCTATGCTCATCGCAATTAGCCCCTCTGGATCCAGGAAGCCCTGCAGCACCGTCGACACCTCTTCAGCCTTCACCGTCGTCCCCAAATGGTCAATCAGAGCGAGTTCCATCGGACGTCCAATCATGTTGTCGCCACCGAGGTGGAAGCGAGTGAGTTCTTCGACGAGTTTTGAGCTCTGCTCCTTATTCTCTGCATCCTCTTTGGCAATCGATTCCACAATGCTGTGAATCTCTGTATTGGCTCGCTCTAGCTCCGACGCGGTGAAGCCGTGGCGACGTGCACGCTCAATCTCATTGAGCAAGTCCTGCAGGCCACCCTCAACATCGGCGGGGTCGACCATCGCAAAGAACGCGGTTGCTTCGGTCTCTCGCAGAAGCGGTACAGGCGATCCACCCGCCATCAGATAGCGTGCCTTTCCGCGTTTCTGGGCTTCTTCGAGCCGCTTGCCCAACATCACCATGGCAATGATCTCTACGAATTGCGCCCGAGCATCCGAGAGACTGCGCTTGACAGGAATCCGGGCGAGTCGTCCTAGCGCCACAGCGGTGAGGGGCAACTCGGCATCTTGCAAGGTTAGAAACTTGAATGCATCTTGGCTCGGCTGCTTGCGGAGGGGCGCTTTGCGCGGAGCGCTCTGATCCTCCATGCCGCCGAACCGCTCACGAATCATGCCTTCGATTTCTTTCGCGTCGATGTCACCTACAACGTAGACCGCCATGTTGGCAGGATGGTACCAGTCCTTGTAGAACCTCTCTATGGCGCTCAGTGGCGCCTTCTTCAGAACCTTCGGAATTCCAATAGGCAGGCGATTTGCGTACCGCGTGCCAGCAAAAACATCCGTAATGACCGACTGCATGAGCCGCATTTGCGCCCCATCGCGACTTCGTTTTTCGGCGAGAACCACGCCCCGCTCCTTCTCAAATTCCTCTGCATCCAAGGTAATGTCGCTCGCCCATTCGGACAAGATTTGCATTCCTAGCGCAACGCTATCCGGCGTATCGGTCGGAAGCCGGAGCTTGTAGATGGTCTCATCAAAGGATGTGGATGCATTAAGGTGGGGACCAAACTCGACTCCGAGGCTCTCAAGTTTGGCGATGAGTTCATTCTTTGGAAACGACTTGGTTCCGTTGAATGCCATGTGCTCCAGAAAGTGGGCAAGCCCCTGCTGATCGTCATCTTCGTGAAAGGAACCAACATCGATTGAGAGCCAAAACTCGGCGCGATTCTCGGGCATCGAATTCGGCCTGATGTAGTAGTGCAAACCATTCTCGAGTTGGCCGTGTACGATCTTTGGATCAAGGGGTATCGTCGCGTTCACGTCGCTCGGCAGCGTTGCCTTCTCAATGACGATTGCCGGCTCGGCTGCGGCCGCACTCACAGGCTCATTGCTTGAAGCAGTAGGAACGATCTTGTTGCTTCCGCGGTCGTCTGCGTCCTCCGACTTGCAGGATGCCAAATTGCCGAGCACAAGCGAAAGACCAAGCAGCACGAGCAACCTCTGATATCGATTCATTCGCGGGTCATAGCACGCAAGAATCAACAATAGTGGGGTTAGAAAAGTAAGTGTTCATTGCGCCAGGCGAAGATCTGGCAGAGGGGAAAGAAAACACAATGTGATCTAGTAATTTTGCATCGTTGCCCAGCGGATGAGAGTTCCGCGTGACCAAGGCTTAGCCTAGCCTCCGATGCCGATGAGCAGAGACTTGATCACGCGAGACAAACGCTCGGTAAAAGCCACGTATTCCCGGTATCTGACTGCGGGCGTTAGGGCCGTATTTGTGCGGCTTAGCCTCTTGGGTGACACGAGCCCTACGCTCCGAACCACCACCAACGAGAACGGTCAAGGCCGAGGTTCTTCAGGTACATGATAAGCATGAGTGGCGCCAGAATTGGGAGAAACGGAATCCACCAATAGGCTCGTGCCCATACCGCGAGAGTGCGGCCCGTGCCCACGGATGAGTCACTACGCACGATCGCCTCGGGTGGCTCTGAGGGTTGGGGCAGGTCCAAATTCACAGGAGTCAAATTATGGCAGTGAAGGCTCCGCCTTGCCGCGCCATGGCACCCGAGAGCAAGAGGCTAGTCCCCGAAGGGCTCTCATACGATGGGGAAAAATTTGAACCCCCCAAAACCTGCTGCGCCTTCCAGTGCAGTACTTAGACTCGAAAAGCGGCATAGACTCGTCGCTGGCTCGATCATAACGAACACCGCCGACGAGATTTGCGTGGACCGCTCCACACTGCATCGCTGGCTCCGTGACGACTGGGCCTTCCAAGCAGCGGTCAATGCGGCAAGAATCGAGCTGCACTGGGCTGTCCAGATTCGCCTTTCTGAAATCGCTACCGCTGCAACTGAGACAGTCGCTCGCGCAGTTGCGGCGGGCGATGTTCGTGCGTCGCTTGCAGTGCTCAAAGGACTTGGCGTCCTCGATGGACGGTTTCACGAACCACCGTCTGCGGATGCAGAAGCCTTGGCCGAAGCAGACAGGGTCGAAGAGGCAGAGCGAAGGTCTGAGCTACTGCTTCGATTGTGCCTGGCGGACGGCCTCTAGTCCGCTAGGGCTTCGGTATCTGCGTCCGGCTCGAACTCAATGATCGCACCAGGCGTCGTATCAAGAGCCGTGCAGATTGCATTGAGCGTCGTAAATCGCATCGCCTTGGCTTTTCCGTTTTTCAGGATCGAGAGATTGGGAACTGAGATGCCAGTGCGTTCGGAAAGTTCTTTGAGCCGCATCTTCTTGCGGGCAAGCTCCACGTCCAGTCGGATGATGATCGCCATCCTGGACTAGACCGTGGTCCGTAGTTCTTCGACGCTCTTAACGATGGTGAGCGTTACTTTGCGCAAATACCCAAGACCAAAACCGACAAAGAAGAACCACACACCGTTCTGCCCTATCGACCACCAGTCTCGCTCCGAATAGTCGGTGAACAAGTCCACCCCGCCAATGACCGCGACGAGCACCGCCACGCCGTACCAAACTAACTCCATTGCCCGGGCAAAGTCGCTTCCGTGCTGTATGTCCTGAAGATGACTATCGATTGCTGTTTCCGCTTGGTGTTTCTGTTTCATGAACATCTAATTACGCTATCGAACGATGCTCAGCCAGTACATTCTTATCGTTTATCGCTAATTAAATAAAATGGGAATTCCTGTTAGAATTGAACCGTACAGTTCACTTTGCTGGACTACTAGTGAAGATGCCAAGCGACTCAGAACCCACACTTACGGCGAAGAACGTGAAAAACGCGGCTGATCTTAGTTATCGACAACTCAACGACTGGGAGGGCAAAGGCGCACTCCCAGATCGGCGTGGCAAGGGTTGGCGACGCTACCCCCCAGCGAGGTGTTCAGCATCATGGTGTGCGCAGAAATCCGCAAGAAGTACGGCGTGCCTGTCGAGTCGCTTCGATTTGTTCGCAACTTCATGGCGCAGGAGGGAGCCAATCACTTCCGCGCTGCCGCTGAGCTAATGGCGACGCTCGGTGTCCCCATTCTCCTCTTAACGGATCTCAAGAAGACCTTTGTGCTCGACTCAGACATCGAGTTCGCAAACTTGATGAGCCACGGTTTCCTCTCAGGTGATAAACAACCAGCGTATATCCTGCTCAAAGTAAACCATCTCGTGAACCGATTGCTTGGCTGTTTGAAAGAGCCGATTCATCTTCCTGAACACGGAAAAGGATACGAAGTGATGGCGCGGGTCTACAAACAGCGCACCGCGCAGGACGCCCAAGAACGGAAAGTTCTCCAACTGATTCGCGACCGATCCTTTCGCAAAGTCGAAGTCGCGATGCACGACGGCACGATTCGGCGAGTCACTGGCGAGCAGGATCTCGACCCGTCTGTCCTCGATGACCTCTCCTCCATCCTCAGCGAAGGGCGCTACCAAACGCTGGAACTGACCCAACAGGACGGCAGGATCGTTCACGTCTCGCGCAAGACACCTCACAAATTCGACAATGAGAAGACCACACCGAGCGACGGCGATAAACCGCGCAAGAGCGGTGGAAAGAAGTGACGTTCAACCCGACCCGAAGTGGCAGTGAAAGGCTGAGCCAAGGGCAGTACTGCGCACAAAGTGTGCATGAAAGGCGAGCCCATGCTCCCCCTTTCTCGCTGTCGCGAGCTGCTCGGAGATCCAACCCTTGAAGATGCAGACGTGCTGAGAATTCGAGATCAACTAGTCGCACTGGCCGAGGTCTTCCTCGATGGCTGCAAGATCCGGGATGCTGCGGGTCCGGTACTCCCCGCCAACGTTCAATCATTGGCGAAAGAGTAGTCGCGTGCGAGCCGTGATCTATTGCCGCGTCTCCACAAAGGAACAAGTGGAGAATTTCAGCCTGGAAGCCCAGGAGCGAGCGTCCAGAGATTACTGCCAACGGAACAATCTCGAGATTGCGGAGGTTTTCGTCGAGAAGGGCGAATCGGCGAAGACTGCCCATCAACCTGAGTTACAGCGGCTCCTGGCCTACTTGTCGCAAGCACCGAACCATGGTCGATCATCTAGTCTTCTATGCAATTGACAGGCTCTCGAGGCAGCGGCACGACTACTCTATCATTCACGCACTACTTGCTGGCCTTGGCGTTCGCTTCGATTGCGTAACGCAACCCATTGACGACACGCCAACGGGGAAATTGATGGAGGGCATCTACTCCGTAATCGCGCAGTTTGATAACGATATGCGTGCAGAGCGAACACGAGTTGGAATGCGTGCGGCTGCCCAAAGCGGACGATGGAAACACAAACCTCCCCTTGGCTATCTCAATGGCCCGCCAGGAGGCAGTAGCTCAATTTTGGATCCAGACAGGGCACCGTTGATTCGCCAAGCCTTTGAACTGTACTCGACGCGCCGGTACGCCAAATCGGAGGTTCTGCGACAAGTAACAAGCCTCGGACTACGAACACGACAGGGCCGCAAAGTGAGTTCGCAGCCTCTCAATAGCCTTCTCAAGAACCCAATCTACATAGGGCGCATCGTCAAACCAAAGAGAGGTGGTCCCCATTAGCGGGACAAAGATCAGTAGATTATAGGTTAGATGATTTCCTTCATTTGCGGGAGCCTATGGCTCCAGGAGGAAGTCCACGATGCGAAGAAAACGACGAGACCATTCCCCGGCCTTCAAGGCCAAGGTTGATCTGACCGCGATAGCGGACGAGCTGACGATGGCTGCGATGACGAAGAAGTTCGATGTCCACGCCCACCAAATCACCACCTGGAAGAAGCAACTCGTAGCTTTAGCGCCGGATGTCTTTGGCAAGCCCCAGGCCGACTATGGGGACACAGGGGACACAGAAGAAACCATCAACAGCCTCCGAGCTAAGGTTGGGCAGCTGACGATGGAGAACGCTTTGGGGGAACGCGGGCTCACCAAGATTCACGGGCCCAGAGGAAAGAACTGGTGAGTCGAGACAACAAGCTATCGGTGTCACGGCAGTGCGAGCTTCTCGCCCTGGCGCGCTCCACCTTCTATCGAATACTCGTGGAAATTCCGCAAAGCGAAATCGCGTTGATGGAGTGGATTGACCTGTGCCACCTTGAGCATCCGT
>JAAEPE010000228.1 GCA_024222395.1 Myxococcales bacterium | reverse complement strand
TTCGAGTTCTCGAATCGCGGCAAGTGCGGAAGCGGGCATTGCCGGAAGCACGAGCCTGTCGCTCTCGATGCGCTCCAGGATAATAGCAATGAGCTCGTCTACCAGTTTCTCTGAGCTATTGCCGCCGTCGGTCGGTGAAGCGGTATTCGCCTGAGTGCCGTACCGGCCGCCACCGCTCGAGGCATCTGGAGAAATTGGAGCAAACTCTACCGGGGCGCTGTTCGGATCGCAAGCTTCGAGCATGGCGCGCATCGTTCGCATGTCGGGTATGCGCTCTTCCGGGTCTTTGGCCAGTGCTCCTAGAATCAATTCTTCAAGCTGAGGAGGGACCGAACTATTGTGGTCGGTGGGACGTGCCGGACTCCGGCTCATGTGTCCCTGTACGATACCTGCGAGAGTCGGCGCATTGAACGGCACAACACCTGCGATCATTTGATACAGAACAATTCCGAGAGAGTAGATGTCGCTCCGATGGTCGAGAGATTCCTCGCCGACGCACTGCTCCGGTGACATATAGAGTGGCGTGCCCAGGACATAGCCAGCCCCGGTGCGATGCGTATCCGTCGGTGTCTTCTCAATGAGCTTGGCGATGCCAAAGTCAAAGACCTTGACGTAGTCGGGATAATCGGGGTGATTGCAAAGGTAGATATTCTCCGGCTTGAGGTCGCGATGCACGATGCCCTTGTCGTGGGCAGCTGCAAGCGCCGCGGCGACCTGCATGCCTATGCGGATCGTGCTTTCGAGATCGGTTCTGCCTTCGAGGGTGAGACGATCAAGTAGCGTCTGACCGTCCAGATACTCCATCACGTAATAGTGCCGGGTGCCCCGCTGTCCGAAATCTGTGATGTCGACGATGTTGGGGTGGCGAATGCCGTTGACTGCGCGCGCTTCGGTGAAGAAGCGGGAGACCAAGTCCTCGTTCTGAACCAAATCGGCATTGAGGAACTTAATTGCTGCCGGGCGACCGAGAACCGTGTGCTCGCCACGGTAGACGACACCCATAGCTCCCTCGCCGAGCTTGGCTGTAATCCTATACCCCCCCACCTGCGCCCCGATGAAGTAGTCTCGAACGGTCTGGGTGGCGGTTTGTGTGCTCACGGTAGAAGAGTCGGTCAGAAGTCGACAAACTCAAGCGGCGATGTCCCATCGCCTGTTAGCTTTCGGCAGCGGCTCGACTCTTTCTACGCGGCCATTTCTTCCTCATCAACAGCTCTGTTGAGCTGCTGATCGCGGGCGTTCAAATACTGCACAAGCTTCGAGATATTCTTATAGCCTCGCAGCTGGCGGAACTTCCTTTTCGCATCGATCACCGCAGTGGCGACCCAGCGCAAGGCCATCGTTCCGGTCTTCCAGGTCTTCACTCGACGAGTCACCTGGCGGATGCTGCCGTTGAGATTCTCGACAATATTCGTCGAACAAAGACTGCGCTCAAGCATCTTGGAGCCCGACGTGCTTGATGGTCAGTGTCTCTTCGAGCACTTTCTTGAGCGAAGCGGCAGCACCCGGGTGCTGGTCCTTCAAGCTGCTGGCAAGACGTTTGAGACGAGCAAGCGCGGTCTTGTACTTATTGCTTGCGTAGGCCTCTCGCATGGTCTGGCGAACACTGGGCTGAAGCTCTTTGGGGAGATGCCCTGCAATATTGCACATCTTGTGAATCTGGCATCGCTGGACCAGCGCCCGCTTTCCAAAGACAAGGCCTATCGCCTTACGAAGAGCCTTGCCTCCGTCGATGACAAAGATTGTCGACTTCTGCGAGTCTAGGCCGCGCTCAACAGAGTCGCTGATAAGAGCAACACAAACCTCTGAGTTCTCTGTGGAGCCCTCTCAGAAGTCGAGAACGTGCTTTCTGCCTTCGGGATCAATGCCGACTGCGATCACTACGAGATATTCTCCTAGATGAATGCCATCGAGCATGACAGGTTGAATTTCCAAATAGGCAAGAGGTGCCTTCAAACACTGCCTTAGCGGGATTTACGTTACCGCCACAAACAGGCGACCTACCGCGCTCTTGCTCGTGTTTCGAGTACTCATGCCAACGGGAACCTCTTCCAGTGAGCGCTGGCATTTGCGTGAACTCACGCCAACTACCATCTGCTCCAACGCTCGTTCTTGCAGCGGATTGTTCTCGGAAAAATACTGAGAGCGGTCGAGCATCACTTCGCCGTCCGAATCGCGAACACGATGGCGCTTCACAGCGACCTTACGGCCGCCGAGCACAAGCTCGCCAGGAGGACTCCCAGCGCGACGAGCTTCTCGC
>JAAEPE010000227.1 GCA_024222395.1 Myxococcales bacterium | reverse complement strand
GACGCCACTTGGCATGTGCAGCGTGAGCTGCGAGGGCCCAGTCTGTGCTGCGCCCGATCCCTTGAGCCTCACTGGCGCCAAGATCGGTCGGCTGCGGTCCTTCGGAACAGAACTCTTCTTGTGCCAGGAGCTGAGCGTCGCCTTGCAGACTCCAAGCCTGCTGACACAGTCGTCCCATGATGCCCCCTCGCGCCGAAGCTGAGCGACACAGCCCATGATTCGCTCGCGGAGAGAGTCGGGGTACCTCCGGCGATTCTCAGAACGAAACGCAGCCACTTCTGCCGCGAGGTGCCCTACCTTTTTCATTACCTGCTTGCTGATTTGCATCCGAGGAGGCAACCGAAAAATCCCGGAGAGCGCTAGCCGGGGTACGGCTAGGTCTTACGCTTTTGGTCGTGGAGGCAGCGTGCCTCGCCCTGCAAGTAGCTCAAGGCAGACGACTACTCGCACCCAGACGATGCGTCGAAGCTCAGAGCAGGTCCAAGTCCTAAAAGACTCGGTGTATCAGGCGCTGTGTGGCTCACCTGGCCAAACGATGGCGGCACTGGCTGAGCTGGTATGCCTTATGCCTGCTCCTGAGTATAGTGTTGTTGGCCTTTCCTCTCAGAAAGGTGCGATTCTATCCTCTTGCTGGCGCGCAGCCAGGCTCGCCTCGAGGCGCTCCAACACCTTCGGCTTCGCCTTCGCCAGGTCAGACGCCTCGTTTGGGTC
>JAAEPE010000226.1 GCA_024222395.1 Myxococcales bacterium | reverse complement strand
CTCGATCCCATCCCCCGGTAAGGCGGTGGCGCTCCCAGGTAGCTCATCACACTCATCATCAGCTTCATCAGCTTCATCAGCTTCTTCATCACTTGATGTCCATGCGTGTGGTCGCTCTCCCCATCGTTCCACATATCGGTAGGCGAAGTGAAGGCGCTCTCTTCGTGTTGGGCCCGGTCTGTGCCAGTCGCGATGCCACGGGTGCTCACACTCATGCTCCGCTGCATAGCGTGATGGAATGATGAACCCACACGTCTGGCACTGCACGGCGGTGTAGCGGCGCCCACAGTTGTGGTGGTTGTTGCACTCTTGTTGTGGCATCTCGAGGTCGCACCGTATGCACTTGAACGGTTCATTTTGTGCAGCAGGGGAGCCTGGTGTGTCTGACCATATCGGATCGGACTCTTCGGCGCTCTTCTCGTCGCTGCTCTCCTCTTCGCGGGACCGGGGCTCGTGCTGCTCCGACTCGTTAGCGATCACTCGGCTACGTTGGAGCTGCACTGGCCCCTCTCTCTCGACATTGAAAGGTGAAGCTCTGGCTCGGAGTAGTGAAGGTACCATGTGTGCTTTCTTGCGGTGTCGTGCTAGGTTTGCGTGGTGTGTGTTGCCACGCCTTACTAGCCCGTGCGCTTCTGCCATGTCGCTGCTCACACTAACCATGTTCGCATGTTCTCTCTTTTCAGGGCAGTCACGAACGAAGTGTGGGCCGCCGCAGTGAAAGCATTCGATGGGCGGGCGCTGCTTCTTCGTGTCGGAGGTGCTCTTGCTCTTGTCCTTGCCCTTGCCTTGCCACTTGCCCTTGCCCTTGCCCTTGTCCTTGTCCTTGCCCTTGCCACGCAGCTTGTTCTTGTCTTGTGGCGGTGATGCATAGAGAGTCCTCATCGGGGGCTTCGTAGTGGGGCTAGGCTTGTGGGTGTTCTTGTTGGTGATCGCGCGAATGTTTTGTTCGTGTGTGTGCAGGCGCAGCGCTAGCCCGTCGAACTCGGGCGCGTTGCCGCTGGTCTCATAGTCACGTTGTATGTTCGTGATCTCAGGAGTCCAAGAGCTGCCGCCTGACTGCATCAGCGCGTGCAGCACCGCACCGGTGATGATGTCCATCGAAGGTGGGTCCTTGTTCATCTCACGCGCGCGCTTTATCACACTACGACACTGGTCGAGTAGGCCATCGATGCCAGTGTGTGCGTTGTACTTCAGCTTCGAGAAGAGCGTCAGTAAGTTGCGGTAGGGCGCCATCACGCCATAGTGTGTGTGCCCACAAACCGCCTCTAACAACCCGTGTATGTCCCCAGGTCGATAGACCTTGTGTCGGTGGTATGGAGTCGCTGCCTCCAGCGCTTTGAAGAAAGCCCAGCGCACCGCCGCCTTCTCCTCGCTCTCCGGTAAGCCCGTGCTTATGTCCATATAGACCACTGTGTGCATAGACCACTCGCGCTCGAGTGGTGTGAGGGTGTTGAGCTCTTCGGCTGTGCAGTGTGCTTCTGCCACCTTACGCTCTGCATCCGTCAGGTCGATGATGCTCGTGGAGGTGCCGGTCTTCTCCAGCTTCACCATGGGCGGCTTCGCCGCCGCGCTGCCAAGGTCAATCACCTTGTTGTGCACTTTGTAACACAAGGGCGT
>JAAEPE010000225.1 GCA_024222395.1 Myxococcales bacterium | reverse complement strand
GCTCTGGTTGCAAAGCTGAATGAAGTGCGCACCTTTGTTGGCAGAGTCGCTAAAGAGAATGCCGTTGTTGGCTAGAATGCCGACGGGGTAGCCGTGAACATGGGCCCATCCGCAGACGAGGGTGGAGCCGTAGAGAGGCTTGAACTCGGAAAAACGAGAGCCATCCGTGATGCGCGCGATGACCTGCTTTGAATCGAAGGGTTCCTTCAGATCTGCTGAGGCCACTCCAATTAGTTCCGAGGGGTCGTATAGTGGCTCCTCCACCGGTCTCGGTGTTAGGTCTCCCTCTTTCTTCCAGTCCAGGTGCGCGACAATTTCGCGTCCGAGACGGATAGCGTCGAGTTCATCCTCCGCGAGGTAGTCCGCCACGCCAGACGTGGATGCGTGCATCTGTGCGCCGCCGAGCTCTTCGTGGCCACTCTCCTCACCTGTCGCCATCTTGACCAGCGGCGGACCAGCCAAATAGACCTGAGCCTGCCCCTTCACCATGACCACGTAATCGCTCATGCCAGGTATGTAGGCACCGCCGGCGGTTGAGCTTCCGAATACGAGGCAGATCGTTGGCCGTCTTTGAGCGGATGCTCTTGAGAGGTCGCGAAAGGCTGCACCACCTCGCACAAAGATCTTGCTCTGGTTCGGGAGGTCGGCTCCCGCGGACTCGGTCAGATAGATGCTTGGCAGGCGGTTCTGCTCGGCTATCTCGGAGAGGCGAGAACTCTTCGTAACGCCGTATTCGCTAATCGCGCCACCCTTGATGGTTGAGTCGCTAGCGGAGATCAAGCACTCGACACCCGAGACCACGCCTATGCCGCCGATGATCGACGAACCGGGAGCGTGGCCAGTGATGTTGTAGCCAGCGATTGG
>JAAEPE010000224.1 GCA_024222395.1 Myxococcales bacterium | reverse complement strand
GCAACGCCTGGCTCGTCAGGTCGCGATGAGGCGGGACGAGCAAGGCTATCAAGTAATCACTGACCCTGAGCTGCGATCTAGCAGTGTAGCTCTCTCAACGAGGACGTCAGAGATTTACAGAAAACGGATCATGCAGCAGGTTGACAGTTGATATAGATGAACCATGCAGGTAGCTGCGACAGTCGGTCTAGCCTGTGCTCAACGTCCTTCATTGCCCAGTTCCTACTCGGCGCGATAGGGCACCCCTTCGAAAAACTCGTTGACCGTACGCGCCATAAACAGCCGTTTCACGTAGCCTTTGAGGCCTCCAGCAATCTCTTGAAGAATGCTCTTTCGTTCGTCGTGTTCGGACATACCTACTCAAGATCACGAGTAGATCACCGTAGGTAACTTCTTCTGCCCTGTTTGTTTCTGGGAAATCCCCTAGGGCGCTACGCACAAGAGCGCACAAGAGCCCCATCTGTTGAGGTGATCGGGGGTTTGTCGCTACTATTGGGCCTGTAGGGTCCGATGTTCACTTGCCCCAAATGTAACGCGGATCGTAGTCGGGTCCTACCGGTGGATCCATGCCACGAGTGCGGAGCGCTACTCGTGGCCGATGCGGCACAGGCACCAGACGCGGAAGAGGTTTCTCAGGATGAGATTCCGACGGTGGCCGTCGACGGGCCCCGTCCAAAGGCAGCGGCGTTGGTGGAAGTGAGTGCTCCTGCCGCTGGCGGCAAAGGGGGGATAGCAGCGCCAAAGGAGTCGGTTTCCGAGAGCGCTGAGGCTCAGACCAAGACTAAGAAGAAGACCGAGACAGAGGAGGCCCCAAAACGCGCGAAGGGCAAGCCAAGCCTTCCGCCTCCGACACCGGCAAATGCCAAGACCCAAAGACCGCTCGCGCTTGCCCCACAGACAAGCGCATCTGCAGGACCAAGTGCATCAGCAGAGGAGCTTGGCGAGCCGAAGACCTCAGTGGACTTGCTGGAGCCAGCGGAGATCCTGGAGATCGATGGCGAATCTTCGGAGGAAGCTACGGAGGCAACGCATGTCGAAGCCGGGCCTTCGGAGCCAGACGCTGGGAATCTCACAAATCCCAGCATTGCCACACCAATCCCCGATGCGCCCGCCAAGGCGGCCCCCGGCACAGCCTCCACTTCTAAACTGCCAAGCTCGCCATCAACGCTGGCGAATCCAAGTGTGCCTGCCCCTAGCTCGGCTGCCGAGTCACCGATTTCGCCTTTTGATCCGACAGAGAGCGTAGGAGATGTTCTTACGAGGACGGCGGTTTCTAGAGACAGTAGCAAGTCTGCCCATGGAGCTTTGATGGCAAACTCCCCGCCCGTAGCGACCCCACCCGCATCGGACCCTATGCCCGATGTCCATACGCGCACCGTGGCGAATGCCGAGCCCGTGCTCTCGCCAAAACCGCCACGGACGCAGGGCCCAGCCATCTCTTCTGCCCCTCCGGTCGCCTTGTCCCAAGGTTCGCCGAACTCGGCGACTCCATCATCGGCAATGCCTTTGGCCATGATCCCGCGTCCGCCAGCCGCAGCCATTGTGAATCAAAGCGCGCTGCCGCCGCTGCCATCTCCCCGCGCGTCTCTCCCCGCGTCTCTCCCCGCGTCTCTCCCCGCGTCTCTCCCCGCGTCTCTCCCCGCGTCTCTCCCCGCGTCTCTCATCGCCACCGTCGATCATGCCCAGCCTGTGGCGGGCAATCCGCCATCACCTGTGGCAAGCACTCCACCGCCAATGCATATCGGCCCTCCACCGGATGCAAACGATCACTCGTATCCCGGTGCTGCCCTCGATGCGCTGGCCAGTGAATCGGGCAGCGCCCTCGCTGCTGCAAGCGAGGAGGCCAGAGCCGACAGTGCCAACGCTGTTTGGCGGCAAGCCCATCCATCGGCTCGGCGCTGGGCGGCAAAGCGCAATGTGGCTGCTCCTCGAACTCCGCGCCCCGGCGTCATTGCCCTAGGCCTCGTGTTGGCGGGGGTTGGCGTCTACTTGCTGGCGCTCTTCTTGCCAAGCAAAGCACCTCTCACCGCGGCGAAGCGGGCACTCATGCAGCAGCAGGCCGGCATCGATGAAAGTGCATGGCGCTTTAGCGAAGAGCTTCTCGCTGCAGCCAATCTCAATGCTGGCCTCTTTGTCTTGCTCGGGACCATCGTTGTCTTGCGAGGAGCTATGCACAGACAAGCTCCTGGGCAGGGGCGCCGCAAGAAGGTGGACAAGACCTCCGTCATGTTGCTCTTTTGCTTTGCGCTCCTTGCCATGAGCTTTCTAGCGTTGGTGCTCTCCGCCTCGGTTGGCTAGGAGGGCGCCGAAGCCCAGCTCACGGAATGCAACTTGGCTGCCATGGTTGGGGGAGTTGTCCACGGCTGTCGCCAGAGCCGCCGAGGACTCGAAGTATCAGGGCCTGCCGCTTGCCAGTAGAAGCAGTATGTTAGACCGTCACCCTCCCTGGCCCACTTGTTACGCAGCACAGTCGGAGTAATTGCTTCCTCCCCCGATTGACGACCCATAGGACGTATCCATCATGAGCAAATCCCAGTTTTCCAACCAAGAGATCGCCTTCCTTGATGAAGGAAACACTCTCACCGATAGCTGTGCCCCCGTAGAGGACTTATCGGATCTAGACGAAGAGGCGGGCAACAAGTCCGACACTTGGGCTAGCCGCGCATTGGCTGATGACACCTGCTCGCTCCTCGGAGCGGCGGCTATCAGCGGGAGGCTTGTCCCAAGCATGCGGCTGTTCCTGCTCTCTCTCGTTCCAATGCTCGCTGTAGCGTGCTCTCCGACACCTCCAAAGGAGGAGTCGCGGCCGGTTCACCATGAAACCGAGGTGGCAACTGGGCCGACTCTCGATACACCGATTAAGCGCGACCTCGATCGCATCTGCAACGCAGAGGAGCAGTCAGGTGCTCTTCACGAGATTCCCAGTGCTCGCGCGTCCCACGTTGGCATCTGGTTGGGAACGAACCTAGAGAGCCAAGAGGCCCGCACGTTATCGGCGACGCTGGTGCAACTCGTCCCCACCGAGCGCATTGCAAAGCTACGAAGTGTGCTCGATACCCACGGCTTCGAAGGCTGCGAGATCCTTGCTACCTGGTAGTATGAGGTGGACCCCATTCTTAGGACCAAAATCGGGCGTTGCTAAGGAGTAGCCTGCTCTAGTTGAGTGCATCTAGTATCCGTATTCGCTATTCTCCCAAAGGCCCCCAATTAGGCCTTTGGGATTTTGTTCTGTATTCCGCTGGTCGGCAAGACCTGTTGTGGAGTGGACAATTCTCGATGTCCTCAAGCGGCGCCCTGGCGGAAGCCGTCGTAGAACTCGGCGGGAGTCTGATAGCCAAGTGCTTGGTGCGGCCTTTCGGTAT
>JAAEPE010000223.1 GCA_024222395.1 Myxococcales bacterium | reverse complement strand
GGGCACTGATGGTCCCCTTGGCGAGTCGGGCGTCTAAGGCCAAGGTGTCTAGGATGACGTTGGCTGGCACCGAAGGAAACTGCCTGCATATTTCCAATAGCAAGTCTCGCTCTTCCTCGGTCAGTGCCAGTGCATCACCGATGCGGCGACTCTTTGGACGAAGCCCTGCCAAACCTTCCTTGAGGTAGGCTCGTCGCCAGCGCAGAAGCGTTGGCAGTGCATAGGTCTTGGTAATAACGCTGCCGGGCGGCCGAAATCGTAGCTCGGCGAGAACGCGCAACTCGGCCAGAAGCTCGCCACGGGCAAGTTCTCGCCGCAGTACAGGACCGAGGATTTGTGCGCGGAAGAGCGCCACCTCCTCGGCATGATCTTTGGGCTTGATGAGTTGATTGATGACGGTGGTTTCGCAAACTGCGAGGGCCACCGGGAGAGGACATTGGTGCTGGGCGATGCTAGGTGAAATGATTACGACTAGATCTGGATCAAATTTCTTGAGCGGCGAAGAAGATTCTCTCGATGTCGGAGTCGCCCCGCGGCCCTGTCGCCAGCACCAGTGCAGCGATGCGCTTGGCAGATTGCCTGTGCGTCATCTGGTCTGCGAAGGCGCTGTCGGCCACACACAGTCGTTCTCT
>JAAEPE010000222.1 GCA_024222395.1 Myxococcales bacterium | reverse complement strand
GGGGCTCGACGCCCAGTCGCGCGAAAACCTGCGGGATGGGCTCTGGAACGCCCGTACGCATCGAGAATCATTGGTGCAGGTACTCGCCAGAGCTTATGCCTTACAGCCAAGTATCGCTGGTACGTCGTCCGGGAGAGTAATCTTCTAGTAGGGATATGAAGCCCAATCATGAGCGTGGCTAAGGCCCAACCCACAATGACATCGCAATGCTATCGAGATAGGAATTCGGGTCTAACTTGATTTGCCTAGCGCTCACCCCATCCAGCAAGAATCCTGCTTTCTCGTACAGTCCGATCTTGGTCTTTGTGTGAGCGCACCCACTTGTGTCGCCATTCGTGTAGTGGCACGCTGACTAGCGTGATAAGAATTTCGCTGTTGTCAGGGTTGCTCGTGGGTTTGCTTGGATGCTCTTCATTCAAGGTGCCGAGTGCAGAGGATGCCGGCGGTGGCGACAACACAGACTGTGAACTCGGGTCTCAGGATGAAGATAGCGATGGCGAGTGTGAGGAAGACTGCGCTACCAGTGCTCTGGATTGCGGTGCGACCGGCAGCTGCGTCATCGAGGACGGCAGCGCTACTTGCGAGTGCAACGAGTTTCACCAAGGTGCAGATTGTAGTGAGTGCACCGACGACGGCCAGGACAACGACGGCAATGGCGAATGCGCGCAAGCCTGCCCGACCGATGAAGAGACCTGCGGTTCCAATTATGTCTGTGATGATTCAACGGGCGATGTTGAGTGTGTCTGCTCGGAAGGACTTGGCGGACCGATGTGTGACAGCTGTCGTCCAGCTTACCACGACGACGATGGCGACGGTACCTGCGAGTTCTGCGGCCTAGCGCCTGCGTTCGGTCCGAACTTCAAGGGCGCCACTCGCCTCGTGTTCACCAACACAACGGCTGCTGAGCTTCCGATAGGCGCGATCGTCGAGTTTGTCTTTGACCACGCAGAGCTGGTGACCAACAACTTGTCACTGGAGAATGGCCATGACCTTCGAGTCGTTCACTTCGAGATGGGTGGCGCGGCCCCCTCCGTCGAGCCCCATGGCATTGATGGGGAAACCAACCAATCGGAGACACGACTTCTGTTTGAACTAAGAGCCGCGTTGGCCGCCGGTCAATCGACCACCGAATACACCCTCTTTTTCAACTACCCCGAGGCTGACGCACCTACTGTAGTGACGTTCTCTGAGACTCATAGTCTCACGGCTAACCGCTGCGGGGGGCCGTAGTCCCATAGCAACAGGCGGCCCATGAGCGAATCACTCTGGGCCGTCGTGCGTGCCACCGCATTGTTCTTCTAGCGCTCGTTTCTACTCGCCATCATTGAAGTCGAATACTGAGTCGAGGCAGACATTCACCTCTGAAATGTCGTTGCAGGCGGCATCAAAGCAAGCGGCTGCGGCCAAGACGGCGTCGGACGTGAACAAGCGCAAGAACGCCCCGCCCTTGGGTTCGTTGACGTCGCACAGAGACAAATCCTCCATCTCGCAGAGTATCGCGAGGAAGGTGCAGGCCGACTCGTATTCTCGATAGACCTCACCACCAGTGTCCTGTTGCAGATGATGATTGCCAGCTTCATGGTCCAAACAGCCCTCTTGGCGGACTTTGTGAGCTGGGTGCTGCGCTTCTTACCAGTGTGTGCGTGCGCCATGGCTTGTAGCGAGCGCTGGCGCCCTCTCGGAGCGCAGCGGGCAATCGCCTGTGGCAGAGGCTGCGCCGCGCTGTCACGCATTTGCGCTCGCACCTGCTGCGGCGAAGAGCGCCGCCACCAAGCACGGCCACCGAGCTCATTGGCCAAGTCCTCGAGCACATGCGCCGTTGTGCCTCAGAAAGCGCCTGCGCCGACCTCTTTGCGGTCTTTCAGCTCGAACAACAATGCGGCCTCTTTCCACGTTAAGAGCACCGCACAAACGTCGGGCTGTCGCACAAAACGGCCGACAACCGCAAAGGTCTCTTACGCGCCCACCAGGCTCAGAGCTATTCCTATGTCATGCAATCAAGCCCCATCAAAGCCAAAGGAGCCTCTGCTATGAAACGCTCAAGGCCCTACCTGAAGATGCGCGTACTCGGCTCTATCGAGCATGCGCCGGGCACAAGTCTCCAATCCCGCATCAAGCATGTGAGCACGCTGGTCTTCAAGGACGAAGACCACGAAGCTCACACCTTCATCTGGAGAACCATTCAAACCTGGTACTCCCACTACCAAAAGCATGGCGTGATCTCCCTGCCAAACAAGCAGCGAGCAGACAAAGGGCGCCTGCGCAAAGTCTCGCCAGAAGAAGTCGCAGAGGCCATAAAGGAGGCCCTGCCACACTTTCACGTAGACGGGCAAGACAAAGGCTACAACATGGCTACGCTCTACAAAAAGTGCATTGAACTCGGCTCGCTGGGCCGAGACAAGGTTACGCCCAACACCTTCAGGCGCATCGTTAACGACTACGAGCTGCTCACCGATGAGGACAAGCTGAAGAGCCAGAAGCGCCTCGCTTTTGCCAAGGCGCACGCCAACGAGATGTAGCAGGCCGATACCTTGATGGGGGCGTACGTACAGACGGCCAAAGGCAAGGTGCAGGCAAAGCTCATCGCCTATATCGACGATGCATCTCGCGTCTTCGCCAGCGAGAAGACCGAGAGCCTACTAAAATCTCTGAGGAGTGCGCTCTACAAACGCGGCGCTCCATTGTCCTTGTACGTCGACAATGGGAGTATCTACGCGTCCTTGGAGATAGCCAACGAGATCTGCGCTCTAAGAAAATTGATGTGCGCTTTGATAGGCGAAAGATTGGGCGCGCTATCGTCTATTACAAGGGCGACGCATGGGAGAGGCCAGCTTGCTGGACTTTGAAGCCGACGACAGGCCGGCCAAGCGAGGCCAAACGCTGCCAGCGGTAGTACACGCGACCGAGGAGGCCAGCTCGTGATTCGCGCGCATTGGGGACTGGAAAGGTCCCCTTTTGAGAGGGAGGGAATGCAGCTCCTGGCGCACCAGGAGGAAATCTTGGACACCTTGCGGGTGCATTGCCAGCAAGGTGGATTGTGCGTGGTGGTGGGCAAGCCTGGCACCGGCAAGAGCGTCTTGAAGTGAGCATTGTGCACCTATGATGAGAAGCGCCTTATTGCTCCGGTCGTAAACCGCACCCTGCACACATATACCAACACGCTCAAGCTGCTTTGTGAGTCCTTCAAGCTTGAGGCGGGCGGCCGAAACGTCGCCTGCGAAAAACGCCTAATTGCGCAGGCGCAGCACATCAATGGCCAGGGCAAAATGCTCGCTATCATCATTGATGATGTGCACCTCGTGGACATCCAGTGCCTGCGCCGATTGCGCCTGCTCTTGGAGGACTTCCCAGAGAACCACAACTTGATCCTGATGGCCCAGCCTGCCCTTTCGAACGACCTTTCCCTCGGAATGCAACAAGACATCAAGAGCTGAATCACGTACTCCGTGCTCATGCAAAGGCTCACGCCTGACGACATAGAGAGCTTTGTCTTCGCGCAACTCGACCGAGCTGCGCTCGCTCACAAGACCTTCACGTGCGAGGCCCTCGGCCTCATTGCACGCTCCTCCGGAGGCACCTTGCGAGCCATGCGAAACCTCTGTATCGGAAGTCTCATGCAAGCGGTGCGCGACCGAAGTCGTGTGGTCGATCTGAAACAGGTGAACCGCGTCCTGCTTCAGCCGCTCTACGATTGTCACGGCGACGTCCGACGACATGAGCACGCGGGTCAGGGCGAACTTTCCGACATTGCCACCAATATCCATGATTCAGCCAGGTTTCCAACTGAGCAAGAGTTCGGCAGCGATGGGGAACGAGCCATCGGAGTAGTAGTGGTCGAAAGCCAACCAGCTCTTGAGCGCTTTCGGTGGCATAAGAGTTAGCCCTTCGTACAAGGTGGGCCACTCGCCGAAGACCTTTAGGCCTGCAGGGCACCCCTCACGCAGGGACTCGCCCAAATGCGCCATGAGACTCTTCGGTAACATGCTCCTTGAGGAGCTGTTGAGTGCTTGTCATCTGCTTGGCAACGAACCCAGGAATCGACCAGTTATTGAGGCCCTGCCCCCCATCTCAGACCTCATCTTCCTGCCATGCGTTGCAAAGCCAATCGGGTGGTGCACCTATGGCACGTGTCCAAATTGTTCATATCTCATTGGCCAGGACGGCACGGTTGCCAGCGTCAATACATGGTTCAACGATACCGATCTCAAGCGCGATATCGATTTATTGCTTGCCCCATAGGGTAGGCGCAATGACGCAGGCGTGGCTCTCACCTAGGCACGGAGAAGCCACTGCTTGGTGGCGACGGGATCGTGACTTGGCTTTGACCAATTGCTGCCAGCTACAACCGCGCCAAGACCTCGCATTGCGACTTTTGTGAAGAAAGGGCGGGCCGTGGTAGTGGTGCCGAGATGGGCGAGACGTACCCGGCCGGGCAGCTGCCCCAAGAGGCGGTGCCTGAGCACTTGTCGACGGTATTTTCGGAATGAGAAATCGCGGCGGGTGAAGGCCTGGTCGATGCTCTCCGCTGCGACTTCACCATAGGCCAGGGCAAAGGAGATGCCCTCACCAAAGAGAGGGTCGACGCCTGCCGCGTCGCCAACCAAGATGATTCGGTCTGTACTGATCGCTCCCTTTGGATCGAACATGCGAATCGGGTGACTCTCCAGGCGCTTTGGGAGCTCGATGCCTCGGCGTGCAGCCATTTGCGCTAGCACTGCTGGCAGGCGGGCTGGAGGCCCGCGCCGGATGCCATCAAAAACACCCCGGCTGATGAGTTTCTTGCCGTCGACGATGGTTGGGAAGTCCCAGCCGTAGCCGTTAACGCCCTGGTCGCGAACGTTGAGATCGAATGTGGCAACGCCTTTATCAAACCACTCTTTCTCGGACTTGGTGGGCTCGGTTAGGACCTCCAACATGCGGGCCGATGACTTGGAATTTAGCCACCCGAGGTGTTTGCGTACCATGCTGCGCGAACCGTCCGCACCGACGACAACCCCGGCGTGGAAAGTGGCGGCGCTGGTCCGCACTTCAACGTGTGAGTCGTGGGAAGTGAAGTCGAGCACTCGTTCGCCCTCTCGAATGCGAACGCCAGCCGCCCGAGCCTTTTCTAGTAGCCAGTGATCGAAGTGCCGGCGGCGTACGATACACAGAACAGGGTCTCCCCGGAAGTACACCGACTCGGAGCGCCAGCGCAGGATTACCTCGCGGATGGCCAGATTATCAGGCTCTATGCGAAGCCCCATGCGCTCGAGGATCTGGCTGCCTAGATGGGTAATTCCGCCACCACAGAGTTTGTCGCGAGGGTGCACGGCGGCGTCGATCAGAACAATTCGCCGGGGCCAGGTGGGTGCCCGTGCAGCCAGATTGAGCGCAGTTGAAATGCCCGCGGGACCAGCGCCGATGATCAGGATATCCGCGTACTCGGTCACGAAAGTTCCACGCGCTTGGCTGCCGCCTGCCCGCTTCGCACCGCCGCCTCCATGCTGGCTGTCGGCTGCGTGCCCTTTAGCCAGTCTCCTGCGAGTACCAGGTTGTCATAGGGACACTCGGCAATGTCTGGACGGAACTTCCAATGGCCTGGCTCCATGAGCAAGTAGCGCGTGGTTTGGCTGTTGTTGCGCCTAAACTCGATACGCCATTTGCCCTTCTGCTCCATCGCATCATCGACCCAAGACTTTCGCATTCGCGAGAAAGGCAGATCACAGAATTGCTCGAGAATCGAACGGATCATCTCACTGTCGGTTAGTTCGCCGTGCAGTCCTTCTTGTCCCTCGAACTCAATCACGCTCGGCCATTCTCCGTCGCGAAGTTCGTCTACTCGGTTGGCGTAGTCGATGATGGTGGCTGTCGGTTGTGGAGTTCCCATGACCACGGTGGAGTAGTCGGTGGGCATGAGCTTGTAGGGGCTCCAAAGACGCAACGAAATGGAAGTCACGCTGCGCAAGTGCCACATGTTGCTAAAGAAGGGAATTTTCGAAACAGCAGAATCAAAATGCGGGCTCGCGCGCAGCACGGTCCGCGTAGCGTCCAAGGGGAGCGCAGATATAACGGTGTCAAAATCCCTGCCTTTTTGAAGTCGCCGTTGTGATTGCGCATCCTTGGTTGGCGCGACGTCCACAGCCTCGATCGACCTTGTCGTTGGGTCGAGGTGGTAGGCGTGTGCCGAACAGTTGGTCTCAATGCGCCCGCCAAGGTCTAGGTAACGCTTGGCAATCGGATCTACGATAACCTCTGAGAGACCACCATTGAGGTAGAGAACCTCGGCGGCGTCGAATCCCATGAGTTTTCGAAACCCGTAGAGACCAACGTAGGCACTACCCGCTCCAGGATAGTTGAAGGCCAGATCCAGAACATACTTGAACCAGGACTTCTGGGTCAGCGATAGTGAGAGTCCATGGCTCATGCAGAACTCGGTGAAGGAGAGCTCGTCCAGAGCTGGGTCGATATCTTCGGCACGGGTTGTGGCCAAGTACGCACCAAGGCGCGCAGCAAAGGTGAGGGCAGCTAGCTGCTCCCGCTTGCTGTGGCCCTTGTACGGAGTGCGTAGGTTCGCGAGTAGTGCCTGCAAGTCGAAAGGCCCCCTGGGAACGAGAAGGCGATTGACCGCCCGAGCGCTCGGCTCGTACATCAGGTGCTCGCCGCGATTGCTAGTGAAGTATCGAGGGTCCGTCGTGGAGCGCCCAACCCTGGCCAGAAGTGAGCGAATTGCCGTGTAGTAGCCAAAGACTGCATGGAAGCCGATTTCCATGGTGCGCCCATCGGGGGTGCGCCACGAGGCTGCTTTGCCGCCAAGCTCTGAGTCCCTGCAGAGCAGAGATACGTCGTAACGCTCCTTGCCGCCGTCTTCGAGTAGCTCTAGTCCAGCGGTGAGACCGGAAAGCCCACCGCCCAAAATTAGAATCTTCTTGCGAGTCATTATTCGTAGTCCTCGATGAGTAGCGTTGTTCGATCCTCACCGCGCAGGGTGTGGTCGACGGAGTGGGCTTCGACGATGATTTCGTGGAGCCCAGGAGCTTCCGGACGAAAGCAGAAAACGGAGACGTCCAAGTCGTCACCTTGCGCAACGCAGCCCCCTTCGGAGTCGTAGACCTGGACACGACACAAGAGTGGGGCGGCAGGGTCCCAGGAATCCACGCGCCAGCGCACTACGGCAATCGGGGGACTCACCTCTTTTCGGATAAGAGTGCGTTCAAAATGTACCTTGGGTTGGTCGTAGCGCTTGATGAGCTCGGCGAAGCAGTGGCCACTCACTGCCTTGCCGCCAACGTGGCCTTCTACCGAGCAAGTGCCTTCCCAGAATGCTGCCAACCAGTCCGTGAAGGGCGCCAGCATCTTGATGCCGGCATAGCGTTTCTGCTTGGGCAACTGGGGCGCGAAGCTTGCCATCTGGTTGGGAGCGCGGGGCCGAATCGTGAGGTCCACATCCCATTCTGGTGCTACAAAACGCCAACCTGCTGCGTGTACCACTCCGGTACTTGGGGCCCGCGAAAAATGCGTACGCCGCAACGTTTGAGAACCAACCAAGTGCTCGGAGGAGCCGTCGGCGCGCACCCAGCCCGCACCTCCGTAGGCGTCCCGGTCAGGCAACTGTCCTTCGGCAGTCCACACAGTGGTTAGCAAGAAGTCGTTGCCATCCTCGAGCTGGATGGAGAACCACTCATACTGCTCGTAGCGACGCGGGTAGCGTGCCGGCGTGACAAAAAAAGGCCCCCATTGGTGATCGACCCATCCCAGCCCGCCGACGGTATGTTGCTTGCCACTGAGGGTGATCGTTCCGCTAACTTCAAGTCGCGTGAGCGAGTAGTAGTAGAACCACCCATCTGAGGAGAAGGGCATGTAGCCAGTGTCGCCCGCGGCGTAGGGAGGGCGGGTTGTGTGCATCTCGAGGTCGAGCGAAAACTCGCCACCGTACACCTCGAGTCTTGAGCTGTGCGGCGAATCCAGAGCGCACCAGTGATCGTTGCCGTGAGGGTGCTTGTACTTTAGGTCCAGTTTGTGAGGACTGGGCCGCAGTAGCCCCATAGCGGTGCCCTGGTACTCATCGAGGGAGCGCCATTCGGAATCGAAGCGTCGCACCGTGGCCAGTCGGAGCCCCTGGGTGAAGTAGGCCACAAAAACCACGATGTGATTTCCCTCCTCATCTGTGAGATGAAGATTCGTGTAGAGCCACTCCATGTTGTTTAGACTTGGATTGGCGACACCGAGCGGACCTACAGAGTGCCACCCTTCATCGCGGGGAAAGATGAGGGCACTCTGAGTTGCTGGGGTACTGCTGATCTTCACGTGGCATCTGGGGAAGGAGGTCGAACTCATCGAGCCATGGCGCGTAGCTCCACTTGTCGATGGGCGAATGGCAGGGGAAGCATAGCCAGAGTGTGTCTTTGATTGAAAGAGACCGACAGGCTGGGTTTCGGAGTTGCCCTCAAGGCAGTTTGCCGAAAACCACGTACCCGGGCGGCGCGTCCAATCGATCTCTTTTCTTCTATCGCAAGCAAGGCATTGAAGCTTGAGAAGCGGCGCGCGATGCTCGATCAACAACCATGGGCTTGACCTCGCTGCCAAGACCTGCCAGGAGCCTATATTGGGCGTAGCCGCAGGCTCGGGGTAGGATGCCGGCAATGAGGAGCGCACTTTTCGCCCTGGCTCTGGTCGTCGGCTTCGGCTGCGTGGTCCCCACTCAGAGTCGTTTCCCTGCCGATGTCGCCACGGCCTTGCGCGAGCAACCCATGCGTCGGCTCGAAACCGATGCGCTCCTAGTCTACTACCCGGCACAGAGGCGCGACGAGGCCTTGCGACTTGCGAGCCGTATCGAGGGCTGTGCGGCCTCGTTGCGATCCAAGGTTCTAATCCACAGTTCCTACGCAGACCAAAAGATGGTTGTGGTGATGCCGGATTTGCCTTTCAACAACGCCTTTGTGGCGCCCCCGGCGCTGGGCAGTCCACCGATGTCGGTCATTCCGACATCAAATACTCTCGACTTCACGACCGAGCTTGGCTTGCCACCTGACCCCTCATACGTTGGCTGTCACGAGGTAGTCCACTACATCCAAGTTCTGCAAGTCTCAGGAATGTGGGGGTGGATCAATCAGTGGTTCGGCGATGTGCTCACGCCGCAGATTTTCCTAGACCTCTGGTTTCTCGAAGGGCTCGCGACCTACTACGAGTCGCAGTTGCAACCGGGGACAGGGCGAATGAGCTGGCCTGGGTGGCGTGGCACGTTTCACGCGGGCTTCGCTGAGAAGCGTGTGAACGGCGGCGACCTGAGCGCTTTTCAGCGCCCCTTCCATTGGGGACACCACTACTTGGTGGGGAGTCATTTCGTTGAATTCATCGCCCAGCGCTATGGCGAGAAGGCACTTTGGAAGGTCGTCCAGGTTCAGGGAAACTCTATCCTCTTTCCCTTCGGGGTTGCCCTGCGCTGGCGGTCCGCCACAGGCAAGACACTTCCTAGCTTGGTGGACGAGTTTGCAGATCATGTCGCGAAGCACTATGGGAAGCGCACCAAGCCTGCCGAGCAACATAGCCTACGCTCGGCAGGCTCGAGCGCTCGCTACACCGTTGCCGCGACGGGTCGGGAGGCGCTGATTCTATCGAGCGGCGACTTGCCAACTCGACTGCGCATCTACGACGCGGGCAAGCTTGTTCGCGAGCGCAACCTGCAGGACGTCTTGCCGCCGTACCAACTAGTGGTGGCAAGCCCGCTACTAACTTCGGGCCTCTCCTTTACCGGCGATGGAAAGACGCTCTACTTCGTTGCCATTGACCAGGGGGATATCCGACAAGAAGCGCGCCTATTGCGCTACCAGGTAGCCAGTGACGAATTTGAAGTAGTGGTCGACAGGCTCGGAGGCGCGGGTGGTGGTGTAAACGCAGAGGGCACGACCTACTACTACGGCCGGGCGGATGGCGACCGTCGCCACCTCTCAGCCCTGAATCTGCGCGACAAGAGCACACGCACAATTCGAGAGGCCGAACCGAGAACCTACTACGAGAATGCTCGCCCATCGGCCGACGGCACACGCATCGCGTCGGCCGTCTTCGATGGCCAGCGCTTCGTTGTCCGCGTTCTGGATGCAGTGAGCGGAGAGACCGAGGCGCAGTTGGCTTTCGACGGCGCCGTGCAGGATCCAAGCTGGATTGATGCAGACCGGCTCTTGCTTCTAGCTGAGTTCGAAGGTCGATTCCAAACGCACATCTATGACATCCCAAGTGGCAGCTTGACCCGGGTTAGTGACGCTCCCTACCTGGCCTTTCAACCGAGGGTTCACGACAAGTCCATTCGCTTTTTGAATCGTGTGGGGTGGGAGTGGACCCTCGATGAGGTGCCGATGCCCGCACCGGCGACCACGGTGACGAGTGTGTCTTCGCCGAGTCATAGCATTGGCGATCCGCAGACGGCCCCAGCCTCGCGAGAACCTCACGTAATTTCAGACGAGGCCTACTCGCAAACCGACGAGCTCTTCTTGCCAAGCTTGCATACGCCGATGTTGTTCGCGCCAGGCGAGGGAGCAATGTTGCTCGGGCTCCAGCTCAGTGGTGGAGACGTCCTCTCGTTTCACCGGTGGACCGTCTTTGGTCTCTACGATCTCTTGGGCCAGAATTTGTCTGGCGGAGTTCACTACAGCACGGCCTTGCTCGCCCCCATCGAATTGAGTCTCCAAGTCGACCACTTCGTCTGGAACGAAGTCCTGACCGACGACGACAACATGATGGAGAAGGGCCCCATGCACAGGCAGGAGCGCGTTCAGCTCTCCGCGGGACGCAGTCTTCGAAACTCACGGATAGATTTCTCGCTCCTGGGACTCGAAGAGGGGGAACCTGATCACGCCACTCCGGATCTTCGGAAACGGCGATTGGGTGGACCAGAACTCTCCCTAAGCCATGTGGCTATCGAAGGTACCCCCTATGCCGGGGCACGTCGCGGCTTTGCCCTCTCTGGTGGCGCGGGCTACTACGATCAGAGTCTCTCTACTTTGGCCTTTGACCTGAGCGATGTGAGTGCAGCCCTGCATCTTGCCAGCCCCTCGCCCCTCAGTCGTCGACACACTCTTGGACTCTCGCTACGGGGACGCCGTCTCTACGGTGGGGCACGCGATGAGGGTTTCTTGGAAGTTGGCGGCGGTGGCGGCTTCGCACAACTGTGGCGTGGCTCTGACAGCCCAGAGCCAGCAGAGCTTCAGCTAGGACAACCCGAACCCCTGCTTTTCTTCCAAGAGCCACTGCGCGGCTATGAGGACCTGAGCTTCGCCACAGACCGCATTGCCATCGCAGAACTGAGCTACCGATACCCAATCATCCTAGACTTCGGTGTCTCATCCATCGCCTACATCTTGCCAAGTCTATTCTTCTCGCAACTCGACCTGCAGCTCTTCGGCATGGCAGCCACCGATTCCTTCGTCAGCTTCGAAGAACACCGTCGCATGGCAGCCGGCGCCTCTGCCGAATTGGCGATGTCCTTCTTCATTGTGCCTCTTCGCCTTCGCTACCAAGTCGCCCAGCGCTTCACCGACGACGAGGCTCTAGTGCACACGATTGCGATCGGGAATTAGTGCGTGGATCTGGGACAGAGGTTTCCATGCTCGGTATCCACAGTTGTTTGGGTCCTCTACTACAGGGAACTGTCTTGTCCGAGGAGTTCCGCCGGCTCACCGATGCGTAGGAATACGCTTCGAATGGGGGTGGGATTCGGGGGAGTTGAGCGCTGTAGTTCTTGCACGTGCGGGGGCGAGCCTGGCACGAAGGCTACCAGCCCCTGCTCCGTGGCTCTTCACCAGGCTGTCGTCATGGCGGGAGGTAGTTCCGGGGGAATTTCCGGGGAACCGTAGTACTGGTTCCGAGATCTACGCAGGTGCTGGCAGCCTCCGTGCCTGCCGCTGACGATGACTTCGAGCGGGTTTTCCTTTTGCGAGCTATTGCTTATGGGTGGGCACTCTCGGTTTGGGTATGGAGGGGCACTGGCCCCCGCCGACTCAGGGGAATCACCGCGGGGCCGAGTTCCCTCTTGGTCCTCGTGCAAAGCGCAGACGAATTCCCATGGGGCATCGCAAATGCCAGCGGCAACGCAGAATCAACACGATCCCGAATCAACACGATCCCGAATCAACACGATCCCGAATCAACACGATCCCGAATCAACACGATCCAGAAGTCATCGTCAGCAAGGGCGCTTGCTTGCAAGTGCCACAGCCGTGTAGGGCGCTTGCTTGCAAGTGCCCCTTCCCGCCCGAAATCTACCCTGAGAATGAGTGCCCCAAAGCTACGCGAGCAGGTGAGCGGGCGCTTGCAGTGTCTGTGCATCTCGCACTGTGCGGAGATTTGGTAGATGTTGATAGAGCTTCATGCTCGGTATCCGCAGTAGCGCAGCGAGCACCGCGCATTTTCGGGTCGAAGGTGCCGACCTGCGCGATACATCTCCTGGCAAGAGAAAGGCCCTTGCCTTGGATCAGACACTAGTCGAGGACGGCCTGCGATGTCGTCCCGGTCGCGCTACTCCTCCTCGATGGCCAGTAGCTCGACGTCGAAAACGAGGGCTCCTGCGGGTTTGCCGGGCTGGCCTTTGTAGGCTAGCCGTTCAGGAATCCAGAAGCGCATCTGATCGCCGACGCGCATGAGCTGGAGACCTTCGGTCCAGCCGGGAATGGTAGATGCGAGTGGAAACGTGGCAGCTTTCCCACGCGTTAGACTGCTATCAAAGAGCTTGCCATCCGTTGTCCAGCCGGAATAGTGCGCGCGGACCCGGCTCGTGGCGGTCGGACGTGTCTTGCCATCGCCGCGATGCAGGAGGCGGTATCGGAGCTTGCTCTTGGTCCTCTTTGCACGCCGGGGCGCCTTGGCTACGTGCTTTGGGGTTGGCGGCGGCGGCGGCAGGTCGATGATCTCGAGTAGCTCGACATCGAAGACCAGCATGCCTTCAGGCCGATTTGGCTCGCCCTCGTAGGCAAGCTCCACCGGGATCCAAAGCCGGGTCTTCTCACCAACCACCATGAACTGCAGCGCTTCGGTCCAACCTGCAATGAGGGTGTTGAGTCGAAATTCGGCTGGCCGCCCACGAGAGACACTGCTGTCAAAGAGCTTACCGTCGGTGGTCCAGCCCGAGTAGTGAACCTTCACTTTGTCGTGAGCGTCGGCGTTCTCGGTGCCACTGCCAGTTTGCAAGACTCGATACGCAAGTCCCGATGCAGTTACCGTCGCATCCGCTGGGGCGTTCGCGACATCGGCGGGCGCTTGCGGGGCTCTCACTACGTCGAGTAGTTCAATCTCGAAGACCAACATGCCTTCAGGGGCGCCCCTGCGGCTTTTGTAGGCCAGCTCTACAGGGATCCACATGCGCATCGTCTGGCCGACCTTCATTTGGGGGAGTCCAATCTGCCACCCCTCTATCACGCCGTCGACCTGGAAGGTCGCTGGCTGCCCACGCCGCACGGAACTATCGAATAGCTTGCCGTCGGTGGTCCAGCCTTGGTAGTGCACAGTGACTCTATCGTTGATCGTCGGACTCTCGCCGGTGGAGTCCTCGCCTTCTAAGAGAAGGTAGGAGACGCCCTCTGGAGTCCGTTCGGCGTGGGCGGGCGGAGCAGCCACGTCGGGTGGAGGATCGCCAAGCTCTCTGGGCGGCGGTGGCGGTGGTGCCACAGGTGCTGCCGGTGCCGCAGGCATGGGTGCCACAGCGGCCTTGGCCTCGCCAACGGGTTCTTGCGGCGAGGGCGTCAGCTGCGCTGCGCAGGCCGCCATCAACCAGCTCAGGGTGAGAGCTCGGAATAGGGAGAGGAGAAGGGAGCGCGCCATGGCATTACTCTAGCATGCGCGCCGGATCCGATACGTCGCCAAGCCTCAGCGCGACGAGCGAGGCTTCTTTGCATCGGCGTACAGAATGGCTCCTAGCCCGACCAGGACGATCCCTACAATCAAGACTCCGACAGCCGCATCGTTACTCTGGTTGTCTGCGCTCGACCCCTGCAAGCCCTGCACGCCTGCAATCGTGACAGGGATGCCCACCACGGCAAACCCAGCACCGACCGAGCTGCGTCGCTTTGGAGTGCAGGAAAGTGCGACCGAGAGGAAAGCTACGAGGAGGACTGGGAGAAGTCTAACGGGGGCATAGAGAGCAACCCCTGTGCCATACATTCCGAATCAATGTCGCGGCTTTGCGAGCCGCCAGCGTGTGGCGCAAGCCCTACACTGTGACTTCCTTGCAACGACCCTCCAGTATCACGTTCATCCAGTATATTGTCTCGCTCGGTCGTGCGACAGTGCGGCTCCACTCTTCCCAACCACTGGAGAACCTCAACTATGCGGCCACCATTTTTGCTTTGTATCTCGCTAGCCCTGCTGGCATTCGCCAATTCAGGTTGCGGCGCCGAGGCCACCGAAGTTCCCGGAGGCTCCGGAGGATCCGACGCCCGTGCCGCTGAATCTTGCAGCTCTGCGAATTGCGACGGTTGCTGTGACGGCAACCGGTGTGTCGAATTTGTGAACATGGAGAACTGCGGTCAATCCGGTAGTTCTTGTCGTACCTGCAGGGGCAATGAGATTTGTTCTGCAGGGGAGTGCATCCAGCAAGCCGACTGTAGCCAGTGTGAGAACTCGGGTTGCTGTCTCGACGGCCAGTGCCAAGACGGCACGACACAGGCGGCCTGCGGCAAAGGCGGAGACGCTTGTGAAGTGTGCGGAGACGACGATGTGTGCGGTGAGACGAACTCCTGTGAAAGCACAGCATGCGATTCCACCACCTGTAGTGATGGTTGCTGCACGGCCAATGGCGAGTGTCTGGAGGTGGGAAGTATCGAGCAAAGCAAGGACAACTGTGGAGACGAAGCCAACGCTTGCACAGAATGCAGCGACAGCGACATAAGCTGCACGAACGGCGCCTGCGTACCCGCCGGATCCGCCTGCCTTGACTCTTGTGATGATGGCTGCTGTATGGGCGATACTTGCGTGAAACTAGAGATGCAAGCCAACGCTACCTGCGGTCAAGCCTCGGTATGTGAGACCTGCATGGGCAATGATAACTGTGCCCAAGGTAGCTGCCAGGATGGCCCAGCCTGGAGCGTCACCATTGTCTCCGCAATCATCGCGTCTACCGACTTTGAGGGCGACGACTGGGACCTATTTGGCGAAGGCGATCCAAAAGTTAAGGGCGGCCTTGGCGGTGAGCCAGCAGATGACTTTGCGGTGCCATACGAAGATGGCACTCTTTCCCCTGCCTGGAACTACACGGTTGGAGCGTATACCCAAGCCGATTTGGTCACCAAGGGGCTCTTCCTCGTATTCGAAGACGATGACATTTCGTTCGATGACCCGATGGGAGACTGTACCTTCACGATAACCCAGGGCGGCCTCGACCTAGGTACCGTGACGCAAGCGGTGTGCGGTCCCAAGGTAACGAACCTGAAGATCGACTTCGTGCTGATCCAATAGGCAGAGAAGAAGAGCATACTCGGCGAGTGGAACCGTGCTTCCGATGGCCGGAGTCGATAGAAGCCTGAAGATCGCATCGTTTGTCGATTGTGCTCTCGTTTCTCCTATACTCCGGTCATGAAACGCGTCGGTCTAGTTCTTGCTTCGTCGGCTCTCCTCTTCGCTTGCATTATCAAGTCGGAGCCCGCCGCCCCACCGCCCCAAGGCCCGCCGCCCCACGGGCAATCGCCATACGCACAATCGCCACAGGCACCACCGCCAGGGCCTGTGCAACCTGCCCCGACCACACCAGCCCCGGCCACCTCATGTGGCGAACTCGATTGTGCCGAGGCTGAGTATTGCGCAGTTGAAGGTCTGGGATGCGCAGCTCCCACAAACTCGTGCAAGACGAAGCCTTCGATGTGCACACAAGAGTTTCGCCCGGTTTGCGGCTGCGACGGCAAAACCTATAGTAACTCCTGCACAGCTTCGGCGGCGGGACAGAATGTGCAATCCATGGGCGAGTGCCAGAGTACGCCTGCTGCTCGTTGTGGCGGCATCGCCGGCACCCAATGCCCACAGGGAAGCAGATGCGAAGATGATCCCAGCGACTCGTGCGACCCAAAGAAGAGCGGAGCGGACTGCATTGGGACCTGCGTCGCAGCGCCAGCTAGGCAGGTCTGCGCACCCGTGCGCTGCAGGATGTACTGCAAGCATGGATGGAAGCTGGGCCCAGATAGCTGCGAGGTCTGCGCTTGCAAGAGCGCACCCTAGGCCCGTCTAGTTCGCTGGGTAGACCTTGATGAGTTCAACGTCGAATACCAGCATGCCTGGAGGGCGGCCTGCCAGCCCGCGATAGGCGAGACTCTGCGGAATCCAAAGGCGAAACTCGTCGCCCTCATTCATCAGTTGCAAGCCCTCTGTCCAGCCGGCGATCACTTCGTCCACCCCAAAGGTCGAGGATATTCCTCGCTGCACAGAGCTGTCGAACATCTCGCCATCAGTCGTCCAGCCGGTGTAGTGCACGTTGACTCGATCTGTCGGGCCGGGGGTGAGTTCACCCGTGCCCTCTACGAGAACTCTGTAGCCAAGGCCACTATTGGTGCGTTGGGCATCGCCTGGAATTGCCGCCACGTCTTCTGGCGCAGGAATAGGATCGAGCATCGCCGGGTCGTCCACACATCCCCCAAGGGCATGAGCGAGAAGTGCAGGAAGTGCCAGTGAAGGTTTCGCGATCGCCATGCCTGCGGAGTACCCTGCAATGCACGCTGCGTCCAGAGCCGATTCACCATGGCGAGCAGCAACGTCCTAACCATGGCTGGCAAGAAGAAGAGAAAAGACAAGCGAGTGGCACAGCTTGCCCGGCGCAAGCTTGCAGCCAAGGAACGCAAGCTCACGACAGATCTGGGTCGCCTATTCGCCCTGGGTCCCGGTGGTAGCGCCAAGACGCCGCTATTGGTGCCCACGCCTGCCCTCGTCAAGCCAAGTGCCGAAGCAATGCCTTGCCCCCTCTGCGCAGGCCGCCTGCACATGAGCACCGATGAGGTCGATCGCAGCACTGCGGTGCTACTTCGCATTGCCCACTGCGAGTGCGATTCGTGTGGGGCCCCGCGCAAACTCTGGTTTCGCATTCAACTCGCTTCCGCCAACTGATCTTCTGGCCGCAAACGTCTACACTGCCGCAGTATGGCCGTCGTTGAGATTCCCAAAGATCGGTTGGAGCCCGAAACCCTAAGGCGCCTCATAGAGGAGTATGTTTCCCGCGAGGGCACCGACTACGGCCAACGAGACTACAGCCTCGATCAGAAGATTGCTGATGTGATGAAGCAAATCGATGGGGGAGAGGCAGTCATCGTCTACGACCCCGACTCCGAATCCTGCAATATTGTGACTAGGGAGCAGTTGCAATAATGGGTCGTTTCGATGGCAAGAAGGCAAAAGGGATTCCGAACTACCGGCGCATCCTCCCCTTCCTCATGCCGCGACGCAACGAGTCGGTCGTCTACTTCGAGCAGACTGAGGACTTGCACGAGACTGCCGATTGGATCGAGCACTACAAAAAAATGGGGCGGGACAGCAGGCAGCAGCGTTCGCATCTCAGTATTCCACGTCGCCCTCGCGGCCATTGCCGAGACGTTGCACGAGCGCCCGAGATTGAATCGTTTTGTATCCGGCCGACACATCTACCAGCGGAATGGCGTGTGGATGAGCTTCGCCGCGAAGAAGGGAATGAGCGACGATGCGTCTCTCAGCGCTGTCCCTCGCGAATTTCCCGAGGACGAGAGCTTCGACAACTTCGTTCAATCACTACGAGGGGACATAGAGGTCGCTCGCTCCGACCATCGGAACCGCGTAGACAAAGAGCTCAAGCTGCTATTCAAGCTCCCCACCCCCATCCTTGGCTTGGGAGTGTGTCTCATCGACGCCCTGAACCGCTACAGTCTTGCCCCAAAAGCACTCATCCTCCTGGATGAGAAAGGCATGAACACGTTTTGAGCCGCGGCGAAGCTGCTACCATGCGCTAGCCAATGCCGTACCCAAAATTCACCGAACTGCAAATGGAGTTTCTTGGAGAAACTCGCACGGTCTTCAAAGCAGGAAGCGGTCCAGCGGTTGTCGTCATGCACGAAATACCAGGCCTGTACCCGGCTGTTGCAGATTTCGGTCGCAAGGTAGTTGAGCAGGGCTTCACGGTCTACATGCCATCTCTGTTGGGAACTCCGGGCAAGGAGATGAGCTTTCCCTATGTTCTTGGCAGCCTCACTCGGGCATGCATCATGAGGGAGTTCACGGTTTGGGCCCGCGGCAAGAACAGCCCGATTACGGATTGGCTTAAGGCTCTCGCACGGCATGCACACGAGGAGTGCGGTGGCCCAGGTGTTGGTGCCGTTGGCATGTGTCTCACCGGGGGCTTCGCCCTCGCGATGGCAGTCGATCCGTGCATCATGGCCCCAGTCCTCAGCCAGCCATCCCTTCCCTTTGGAGTCTTGGCCTCGCAGAAGCGCGACTTGGGTATCGACGAGGAGACCCTAGATACCGTCAAGGCGAGAGCAGAGAACGAAGACCTCTGCGTCATGGGGTTGCGCTTTAGCGGCGATCGAATGGTGCCTGCCGAGCGCTTCGGTAGCCTGCGACGTGAGCTTGGGGACAATTTCATCGGTATCGAAATTGACAGCTCGAGAGGCAACCCACACGGCATTCCCAGCGCAGCACATTCCGTGCTCACGAAGGACTTGGTTGCCGAAGAGAGTCATCCGACTCAACAAGCCTTCGACGCCGTAATGAGCTTCTTCCACAAGCGCCTCGACGCCTAGCTTAGCTCAGCGGCGTCTAGTGTCTGACCATGGATATAGGTTTTCTCTTGCCAGGTATCGACATCTACCAAGGCCCCGCACAGTGTGTCGCGATTCTGAGCAAGTAGCGGTGTGTCATCGAGCGATATGAGCTGCGATGCGCGGACCTCCTCCCGCAGAAGAGAGTGCATCTTTACGAAAAATGCTGATGTATAGCCGAACCAGTCGTTGAGCGTTGAAGTAGCCAG
>JAAEPE010000221.1 GCA_024222395.1 Myxococcales bacterium | reverse complement strand
GGCAGCAACTACCCTGTATTCACGCGGCGCTCGACGGGCCAATAGCGAAGTCAGCTCTCAGCTATCCGTTGAACATCGGCCACCGTGTCGTTGCTACCCGGTCTTCGTGGTCCGTTGTGCCAACGTCAGAGCGTCATCGGAGCGCAGATCGACATCGAGCATGGCGTATTCCGACTCACGGTAGTGGCCGGGTAGAAGATGGGCGTATCTCTCCGTCACTTCGACGCTGCTATGCCCCATAATCTGCGAGAGCGACATCATGGAGCCGCCTGCCATCGCCCAGTGACTGGCAAAGGTGTGCCGGGTGCTCTGATACCAGGTAGTTCGAGGTAGCTCGTAGTCATCCAGTGCTGTGTAGAGGTTGCTGGCCAGGGTGTTGGGGCGCATGAAGGTGGGCGGGCTGCCGGGCCGACCTCCTCGACGGTTCAGTGGGCGGAAGAGTAGCCCTCGCCCACCCGACTTCAGGCGGTAGGCCGCAAGGATGGGAGCCAGCGATTGCTGAATCGGCGCAATTCGAGCTTCGCCGTCTTTGGGAATCTCGAAGCGGCTGTTCTTCACCTGGCGTTGGATATGGATTCGCCGGTTCTTGAGGTCGATGTCCTCCCACGTCAGGCCGAGAACCTCACCCGTCCGTGGACCGGCGAGAGCGCCGATCGCGAAGGCAACGTCGTAGGGCTCGCGTAGTCTCAGAAAAACTTGGCGCACGTCGTCGAGTGATCGCAGGAACGGAGTTGTGCTCGAATCATGGGAGGGCTTGTAGAGCCTCCGCGTCGAGCGATTCAGACTGGCGACAGGATTCGCATCCACCAACCCGTCCTCCACCAGGTCGGTATAGAAGGTCGAAAGGAGCCGCACGCAATTGCCAACCGTGTTGGGCTTTAGCCCCTCGGCGAGTTTGTCTTCGGCGAATCTCCTAATCGACGCAGGATTTACCTCAGGGGGGCGAAGTCGGCCGAATACCGGCTTGAGATGGTTCTTCCATCGCCCCACATCATCGCTCGCAGACCGATGGGTCAGCTTGCGCCGTTCGAGCCAGCCTTGCGCCAGCTCATCGAGGAAGGGCAGCCCCTTTGGATCTGGCGGGAGCCCAACGAGCCCCAACATCTGGTCGGAGACGATCTTGGCCAGGACCCGCTCTGCAAGTTCTTTGGTAGGGAATCCGCCCTTGGTGCGCGAGCGGCCGCTCTCGTTCCACTTGAGGGTCCAGGTGCGCCCGCGAGCGTAGACACAGCCCATTCCGCGAGGTCGTCTCCGTTTTCTTCGTGCCATACCTACCCTATCTCCTGGTGCGACTGGCGGTCGAGGATGCGTTTGACGGTCATCGCCTGCCATTTGCGCCCGCTGCGTGGCCTAAGTCCTTCTTCCTGAAGAGCACTGGCTATCCCTCGCAACGACAAGCCGCTCTGGTGGAGCTTCACCGCGTTTTGGACGGTAAGGACGTTGCGAAACTGCTCATCTCCGAAATTGTGCCATGTCTTTCCGTCACAGGGTGTATCCCTTTGGAATCGTGGGACTTCATGTCTTGACCTATGTCTTGGTGGCACAGTTTCCAGCCTCCGCATCGGGCTAGATCTGCCTGCAACCAGAAGCCGATACCGTGCTTTGTCGTTTCTTCTGGTATCCCCTTCGTCGTTCTTGTCCCAGGTGGCATCTATGGACCGGAGAAGATGGAAACGACTACGCACAAACTGCAAGAGGATTTTTTGGAGCACACTGCGTGGCTCAAGCGGCTTGCCTCCGCTCTCATCGGCGACGACGGAGCGGCGGACGATCTAGTTCAGGAGACTCTGCTTGTTGCCATGCAAAAGCAGCCGGACTCATCGTCCTCCACCCGTGCGTGGCTTCGCCAGGTATTGCGCAATGCGTGGCGTATGCAGCACCGGAGTTCTCAGCGGCGTGGCGTTCGCGAAGAGATTGCGAATCTACAGCCTGCCGCCGATCCTTCCCCGCAGGATTGGACAGAGCGACTTGAAGTGCATGAGATCCTGACACGACTGGTGCGTGAACTAGAGGAACCCCATCGCTCCGTAATTCTACTCCACTTTGTCGAAGGGTTATCAGCCGCTGATATTGCTCGAAAGAAAAATCTTCCACCGACAACCGTCCGGTCCCAGCTCAAACGAGGACTCGACGAACTGCGAACACATATGGAGGTTCGCTATGGGTCGAGTCCAGCATGGCGACACGCGCTCCTGCCGCTGATAGCTGGCCCGTCAGTGATGGCACCACTTGCGAGTCCCTCCGAAACGGTCACCACCACGAAAGGCACTCTGACAATGACAGCAACAAAGTTACTTGCGCTACTTACGTTCTCCATCATTCTGGTTTGGGCAGTCGCACCCTTGGTCACAGGAGAGCCCCTGTCACAAGGGACTCAGCAAAGTGCAGAAACAAGCAGCCTTCCAGAGCGATCTGGGGAGATCGCAATTTCCGAACGAGCCAGCTATCTCGATGGCCCACGATCACAGACAAACGAGGGAACCGGGAACAGCGAGATGCCTAGTGCGGCTGCCAATTCAGCGAGCGAGCCGATAGGGCCTCCTCTTCTCACTGGTGTGAGCGCAGGCAGTGACGTAGGCCGCTCTGTGGGGCTGGATGATGCTCAGCGGTGCATTGATACGCTTCAACGCCAATACGATATCCGCTTGGACGAAGACAGACGACTCAAGTCAGTTGTTGTCGCGCCTACCAAGGACAACGCGACAGCTGAAGAACAAGATTGTATTGAGCAGTATGTTGCTGGAGTTCTCAGAGGGAGTGAATCTGCTTTCGAGCATCTCGAATCGATACTGAGCGAGACTGTAACATTTGGAGTCGGATACGCTGTTACGGCAATACCGGCTGACGCCCTCTTTGTATCACCTGGTGGTCCGACACTTGGCCCAGAGGGTGCCGCCATTACTGTCACGGTGTTCTCCGACTTTCAATGTACTTACTGTGCAGATGTCGTCGCCTCACTGGACGAATTGCAAGAGCGGTATCCCGAGCAGGTGCGACTTCAGTATAAACACTTACCGCTACCCAGTCGCAAGACATCTCTCCTCGCGGCAGAAGCATCAATGGCTGCCGATGCACAGGGGAAGTTCTGGCCGATGCACGACATGCTATATGCGAACCCCAAATCACTGAACGAGGAATCTCTCGTGGCCTATGCGCGAACCGTCGGCCTGGATGTCGCTCAATTCCGTGCCGATCTGGCTAGCCATAGCTACCTGCCATTGGTTGAGCAGGATATTGCCGAGGCCGCTGCACTTGGAATTTCCGATACACCTTCTGTTGTGATCAAGGGCGAACTGCTTGTCGGTGCGCAGCCTGTCGAACGTTTTGTCGAGGCGGTTGAAGAAGCACTCAAAGCGCAATCTCTCTAGCCGTCACGCGGCACGCAGAATGAAGATGGCGCTGGCCTCGCAGTGAATGCAGCAAAGCCGCGCAGCAACGTCGGCGTCGGCGTCGGCTAGCCACACTGTGTCATGCCTCTGCTGCCAGGGACGAGTGTCTTGGCGGCACAGTTTCGAGTCTATGGGTCGGCACAATTCACCTGGCGCAGTTCGCTGGCAGCTTTCGGCGGGAACGGCCAACGTCTAAGCCTTGTAATCGGTCGTGAGTACATTCTGGCCTCGCAGACATGCTGCCATCTTGGCGAGGACGTGTGGTCCTTACTGACAACGTGGCAGCCGACGATAGGATTGTCGAAGACAAATGCGCGAATATGTGAAGCGCCGTGCCCGGCACAACAACTGCAGAGTTTCCTTTAATGAATCCAAAGATGCTTACATTGCTTATTCTAGGGTCAAACGCATGTGCAGATGATCCCGGGATAGATCTTGAGACTGCACGCACCGGGATTTACGAGGCCCACACTCTCGTCCTTGAGGACACCTGCACCTGGGATGGTTTGGAGGCCGATTACCCCAGTGCGTCATGGCAAACGGGAATCTTCGTTGACCAATTACAGGGCGGTATCAATTTACCCTTTGCGGAACAACGGGGCGGGATTCAACGGTTCGATTTGTTGTCGGAGGAAGACTTCGTACTCAGCCTTGTGCGAGAGGAAGAATGCGGATCTGAGACTCAAGAAATCCAGTTGGTCGAACTGACGCACAAGACTGCAATCACGCAACGAAAGCGCGAATGGATCGTTGAAGAAGATTGTGAAACTGAAGTGGACCTCCTGCCTGATGCCACCTGCTCGACACAGATCGAGCAAATGATGTATCTCGACGAATCATGCGACTTACCGTGTGAAATTGTAATATCGACACCAAACGAACCAGTTTGTGTATGCGAATAGTAGCGCAACAGTCCCTACTGCTATCCAGATTCGACTGAGGGCGTGACTTATGGGCTTCAGGCCAATGCTCGCAGAATGAACTCATCCGTGCGTGAGCGGGTGCTCTGTGAACGAGGACCAATCATCTCTTGCGGTCATCGTCGAGCGAGCGCATCAAGTCGAAAAGAGCCGCTCGCAGCACGCCAGGATCATGCCTGTCCTCCCAAACTGCGCGAGCATCGCCGAGTGCGGTTGCAACCGGATCAGCGCTTCCGGTTGCACGGTTGCATCCAGGTGTCTCTTCCTGTCCACCGACCACCGTTAAGTGTCCCAATTTGGACCTCCGTGTCCCTCTGTTTCCACCGTTATTGGGCCTTAGGAAACCGTCGCTCTGTCCGGCTGAGCGATGGGACCATTCGTAGCACTCGTTCCTTTTTGGGGACCTCGCTACTGAGCCGCGTGACTACGGGATTACCGCGCTGAATCCAACTCTAGCGGCGTAGTTGCTCCCATTCCTGGGAAGGGGATCCGAGCTCCCCCTCGCCCGAAGCGCAACCCTTTCCAATCAGGGTACCAGTTTGAAGCGGCGAGGAGTTTGGCCGGGGCTGATTGGTGACCATCGCTCCGCCCCCCGCTTTCGGCCGCAACACCGGTATGCGCAGCTCGCGTTGGAGCAGTGCCCCCATGCTAGCGTGTTGCTCGAGCGCAAGCTGCCGCCCCAATCGGCAGTCACCCCACGCGATCAGACATCACTGCAAACACGACACGCTCCTCCACACGAACCACACACACTTGGCGCGAAGACAATGCACTCTCCAGGAGTGCCCAAGAAGCCGGTGTGCGAGTTCCACCTAGGGAGTCCCCCAACAGTAGGAGGTACGTCCCTCACTGCAGTCTGGGCAGGCGACTCTCCGCTAAGGCAGCTCGACGACTTTAGCCAGAGCAGACTCGAGCGTGTCGAGCCTATAGGGCTTGTTCAGAATATGGGCATAGGGATCGTTGTTATCAACCCCTGCGGCGCCACTGCTCAGCAGCACCGGTAGCTTTGGCCGAAACGTGCGGAGCTGGACGAGCACCTCCGAACCAAGGAGACCAGGCATCTGCTCATCGAGTAGCACCAATTCGATCTCGCTCCGCTCCTTGAGGAAGACCAGTGCGACCTCGCCACTATCCGCCTCGACGACCTCGTGACCAAGAAATTCCAGGAGCCGAATGACTACAGTGCGAACCTGTTTTTCATCATCTACGACAAGGATTTTCATGGCTTTCCCCTCGGTAAATTACTCATAGATTCTAGCAGCTAGTCCGGAGTTATGGGGTCTCGGGTGCTTTCGGGGGCCAAACCTTGTCGAGGCAGGTGAAGAACTCAGTGCACTCAGTAGGCTGACCTAGACATTCCCGCAAAGCAACCACCTGGCGAGGAGACATCTGGGCCTCGCCATATTGGTTGTTGCAATCGGCGATTGCCGCAGCTGTGATGCCGTCACGGGCCTTGTTCAGCTCGGCAAGTTCCTCTGGCGCCATGTTCGCATCCGCGTCCTGGAGCTGACAATCAACCATTCGCTGACACATCTTTTCGACCGCATCATCTTTCTGTCGAGCGAACCTTTCTTCCGAGCCTTCAGCACTCTGGGCGTCACCTTCCGTAGCAGCCACTGGACCGCCGCCCCCTTCATTGGGGCTCTTTTTGGAGCCACCACAGCCGAGAGCCGATCCAACAAAGATGGAACCGGAGAGGATAAGCAAAGTTGGTAGACGCATCATGCGAAGTACGATAACGTTTTTTGCCGCTCTGCGCCTACGTGCCCCGCTGCTTCTGCGCGTATCATTGAAGTATGCGCGCCGCAGCCTTGGAATCTGTGCTCCTTCTCTTTGCCTGCGGGCACAGCAAGTCACCAGTCGGGCCGCAGAGCTCAGACGACGGCGGGCAAGCGACCTCCTGTGAGTCGCTGATACGAAGAACGACGGAGATCTACGAGCGTGCCGCACTTGACGAGGCGCTCGTCGCCAACCTGCACGCAGACTTCGTAGCGGCCAACCTGCATATGGTCATGGTCGACTGCCACGCAGCCCCTGCGTCAGTGATCGCCTGCGTAAACGCAGCCGAGAACGCCGCAGATCTTGAGAACGACTGCCTCGCACCTCTGGACGATTCCGGAGAAGTCGAGGGCACGTTCTTTAGTACGAAATGAGCGCGTGTACCGGCCGGTCACCCAGGCACTCTCGCCCAGGCAATGCCGAGAGCTCGATGACGAAGGCCGCGCACGCGATAATGCCTCCCTGCCCCTCAATTAGTGAAGCCGTTGCTGCCGCGGTCCCGCCTGTTGCGAGCAGATCGTCCACGATTGCGTAGCGACGACCAGCGACAATGGCATCGCTGTGCATCTCGACCCGGTCGCTTCCGTATTCCAGGTCGTAGTCGATTCCGACCTTCTCGTAGGGAAGCTTGCCGGGTTTGCGCACCAGCTGCAGTGGCATCTCCTCAACCGCAGCGACGGCAGAGGCGAAGATGAAGCCACGAGACTCAATGCCTACGAGTTCTTCGGCACCGCTGGCGTGAACTACCTTTGACAACGCCACAGTACAGGCGTGCATGCCCCTGGGTTGCGCCAAGAGCGGCGTGATGTCCTTGAAGAGAATCCCAGGTTTGGGGAAGTCGGGGACATCTCGAATCAACGTCTGAAGCTCTGCGATGCTCATATCGTGCTTTCTTCCTCTGCAAATCCATCTAGTGCCCAGTTCGGCTTTTGTGAGCCAGCAAGATCGTACCTCGTCGGGTCGAGCCCTAGGAGCGTGACACTGGCTTTGCCCTCTCGCATGACAGTATAGCAATCAGTGTCTGGTACTTCTGCAATGCCCACAATCCCGCCACCTATCCAAATGTACTTGCCGCCCCGCGGATCGGTTCGTTCCTGCACATCATCTTTGTAGTAGCGCTTGCCTACCTTGGTCCACACAGCCTCCGTGGCCCCTGCGGGCACATTCACATTGAGAACCGTCTCCCTGGGGAATGGCGACTCAATCATCTGCTTGGCCAGACGGCAAACCAGACGGGCGGCAGTTGGTACAACGGCATCACTATTGCGATCCACGCTCACCGCGATTGACGGAATGCCTCGCAACCCTCCCTCGACGGCAGCCCCAACTGTCCCGGAGTAAAAGACATCCGTGCCTAGGTTGAACCCGTCGTTTGGGCCTGAAATAACCAGCGCTGGTGCTCGCTCAGCGATATGCGAAGAGGCCACATAGACACAATCCACGGGGGAGCCGCTAAGCGAGTAGAAGCCCGCTCGTTGCTCGCGTATGCGCAGCGGCTTGTGCAAGGTGATCGCGTGGGACATGGCCGAACGCTGCCGCTCGGGGGCCACGACGAGCACCTCCGCTCCGAGGCTCGCCTTGAGTTGCTGTGCCAAGAGAGCCAGGTACGGCGAGTCGATCCCATCGTCGTTGGTTACAATGATTAGAGGTGCTTCCATGGTGTTTCCATCAAGAAAGAAGAGGCGAGGCGAGGCGAGGCGACCCTCGCATGCAATACATGGAGAAGGCCGCCTCTGCTAGTCGGGGCGACAGGATTTGAACCTGCGACTCCTTGACCCCCAGTCAAGTGCGCTACCAAGCTGCGCTACGCCCCGGAGGCAAGTTATCTACTTCATTCCTTGGCCAGCTGCAAGAGGTCTAGGACGTCCTTTCGATGCTGCTCGAGCACTCGAGCACGACAGTTGCGCGCTCTGGGACCTGCATACAGGCCTTCTTGCTTTTCTCAAACTGTCGACGAGCACCGTCAATGGTGAAGCCCTCTTCGTAGAGGAGATCGCGAATACGAAGCGCCAATCCAACATCCTGCTGGCAGAACGTTCGCTGATTGGTCTTCGACTTCGAAGGCGCGAGCCACTCAAACTCCCCTTCCCAAAAACGCAGTGCGTAAGACTCAACTCCCACAATCTCAGCAACTTCCCCGATACGAAAGTACTGTTTGTCGGGGATGCGTGGATCTTGGGAGTAGTCCACATCCATGGTCTTTGCAGACTGGTTGCCCGCAGACGGCTTCGTTGAACCAGCCATGGAACCGCTTTCGTCTACTATGGAAGTGGGTCGCCGCCGTTAAGGGCGTTCTTGAGAACCTGGCTGGGCTTGAAACCCAGCACCCGTCGCGCAGAAATCGTAATTTCTTCACCTGTCTGCGGGTTGCGCCCGATGCGTGCGTTCTTATCGCGCACCACAAAGTTCCCGAAACCTGAGATCTTGATCTTGGCTCCCCGCTCGAGGGTTTCCTTAATCGAGTCGAAGACTGTCTCCACGATCTCGGCTGCTTCTTTCTTCGAAAAACCGCCTACCTTCTCGTAGACAACCTCGATGATGTCGGCCTTGGTCATTTTCACCATCCTGCGATCCTCTCCTAAACGCTGTTAACTCCTTAACATTACCACAGGTTACCTGTGCCTCCGCAAGGCTAACGGCGAGTAGCCTGCAGATCTCCGAGAAGCTTCTCCTCGATCCGCCCATGAGCCTTGTCCACTTCGGCGTCTGTAAGTGTCCGATCTACCGACCGATACGTCACTGACCAGAGCATGCCCTTCTTGCCTTCTGGGACATGGGCCGGGTCGCGGTAGTCCTCTAGCACCTGGACTTGTGCAACCAAGGCCTCTTCGCAACCCTCAATAATATCCCGCATTTGCGATACTGGAACCGGCTCATCGACGAGCATGCTGATGTCTCGAGAAACTGCTGGATAGCGAGGAATCGATGACATCTGAGCGTCGCTCGGCACAGCTAGGTCGTCTATGCGTAGCTCCAATCCGAAGACGGGCAGCTCGACATCGAAGGCCTCGCGAACAGTGGGGTGGATTTCTCCGACGCAGCCGATTTCTTTGTCGGAGGCATCGAAGATCCCAGCAGAAATTCCTGGGTGCATGAGAGGTGACGAAGGATTCGGACGGAATGTGAAGCCCTCTGCGCTGCCATAGATGCCTTCGAGCAAGCCGACAGCTGCGCCCTTTGCGTCGAAGAAGTCGACATCTGCCCCCGGCCTAAGCCAACCATCGCGTCGCCCTGCCAATGCTGAACAAAGGAGGAGAGGCTCATGCACCCCGCCATCGGGAGTGTGCAGGAAGACGTTGCCCATCTCAAAGAGACGGACCTCATGTACTTCGCGTTTGCGGTTGTGGGCCACCGAGCCCAGCAGGTTCGGCCAGAGGCTCGTGCGCATGACCGACTGCTCAATGGTCATCGGATTGTCGATCTTGATTGGATTGGATTCTGGGGCCTCCGCCCCGTACCCCAGAGCGGCAATCTTCTGCGGAGAGGTGAAGCCGTAGGAGAGACTTTCACAGTATCCACCGCGAATCATTGCCGACTGTGCACGGACTCGTCGCAGGTCTGCGCGTCTCTTGGGACGCACCGTGGTTGCTGGCAAGGTGGCTGGAACCCTGTCGAATCCATAGATTCGAACGACCTCCTCGATAAGGTCCACCTCTCGAGTAATGTCCGCACGGGCGGTTGGTACTTCCACTTCGATGAGGTCGCCCTCCCCGGCTTTGACGCTCAGCCCCTGTCGCTCGAGGGTTTCCGTCATGACGTCACGGGCCACATCGATGCCACTGAGAGCAGCACACCTAGAGCGCCGCATGCTCACGACAATCGGCATGACCTCCGTTGGATAGGCATCGACCGTACCGTCGACAACTTTGCCGCCACCGAGTTGAGCCAACAGGAGCGCCGCACGCCTCGACGCCAGATCGGTGCCATTTGGATCCACCGCTCGCTCGAAGCGATGAGAAGCGTCTGAATGCAGGCCGAGCCGCTTTGCAGCGCGTCGCACGGTCATCGCCTCGAAACTCGCACTCTCTAGAAGGACTAAGGTTGTCGAGTCGGAGACCTCGCTGGTTTGCCCACCCATGACGCCGGCTATCGCCACCGGCGCCTCCGAATCGCAAACCAGCAAATCCGACGAGAGCAGTCCGCGCTCCACATCGTCGAGCGTCGTCATCTTCTCGCCTTCAGCGGCGCGACGCACAACGATCTTCTTGCCCTGAACTTTTTCGTAGTCAAACGCGTGCAACGGCTGCCCGAGTTCGAACATGACGTAGTTTGTGACGTCGACGAGATTGCTAATCGGGCGCACACCCACATTTCGCAAGCGTTGCTGCATCCAGATCGGAGACGGGCCAACTTTGACTCCGTCGATCACGCGAGCAAGGTATCTCGGGCAAGCATCACTGTCTTTGATCTCGATTCCGATGAGGTCGGCACATTGCCTCGAGGAATCGAGAACTGCACTTAGATCCGCATCGGGAAGTATAGCGCGACCACCGAGCAAAGCAGCTAGTTCACGAGCAATGCCTACGTGTCCAAGAGCATCCGCGCGGTTTGCCGGGATGCACAGATCAAAAACTACGTCCGCTAGGCCAAGAGCCTCAGCAGCGGGCGCTCCAAGGCTAAGCTCCTTCGCTTCAGGGCCGAGAACGACGATCCCATCATGCCCCTCGCCGAGACCAAGCTCATCCTCAGCGCACAGCATGCCGGCTGATAGGACTCCCTTGAGCTTCTTCTCGCCAAGTTTGAAGCCACCGGGGAGCTCCGCCCCGGGCTTGGCCCAGAGCACGCGACCGCCTGGCTCTGGGACATTGGGAGCACCACATATGACCACCGTCGGCTCGTCACCCTCTTTGTCGATGACGTTCACGATCGTGAGTTTGTCTGCATTGGGGTGTTTCTCTTTTGAGACAACCTCGGCAATGACCACTCCAGTGAAGTCGGAACCAACAGAGCGAAATTCTTCGACTTCGAGCCCTGCACCGGTGAGAGCTGCGGCTCCCTCTTCGGCACTAATCTCACGATCGAATTCCACAAGCTCATTGAGC
>JAAEPE010000220.1 GCA_024222395.1 Myxococcales bacterium | reverse complement strand
ACTCGTCGCTTGGCATGAGACTGCTAGCAAAGCTCTTTGCTGCGTTGAGATCGCTCGAGGGGAGATAGCGTTTCGCGTCGACCTGTTCGCCCATCTCACGAGTCATTACCAATGTCGCGGGCAACATGGGCGTACCTTCCACCCCTGCCACGAGCACGTGGTACAGGTCCGTCGCTTCGTTTCCATGCTTGAGTTGTCCAAGGCTGAAGTCTGATGGAGTGCTGCGGTTTCCGACTTCATCTTTGAGCGAACTGGCACTCGGCCCATCACCCCGTCCATTCGGTTCCATGACATTGCCAACACTGCGCGAGGAGATATGCCTTATGCTTAGAACGCGCCGATGAAGGAAGCGCCGACAACGCGGCTCTGCGCCTATCCACTCGAGGCGCAGAGCCGCCCGCTAACCCTTCCCAAGAGCATGATTCAAATATCTGCTTCTCTGGGGCACGATTCACTATCTATCGTCGACAGCTCAGGGGGGGGCGACAAGCGCGACCGCAACCGCCATGGCCGCAGGTGCACTCTACGGGGTAAGCGACAAGATCCAGGTCGGCGCGCTCACGCCCCTCGGTATCGACCCGAACGTCGAGTGGGGAGAGAATCTCAACCTGTCGGGGCACTACCTCGTGCACGACTCCGAGAAGCTCGACGTAGCTGCTGGAGTCGGAATTCCTCTCAACTTCGGCGACCGTGATGTCCTTCCCGGATTCACTGTGGACGCCAACACTCGCTACATCGTTAATGACAAGATTTGGGTCAATACTGGAAACAGTCTCTTGGCGATAGCTATCGATCCTTCCGCCATCAATCTCAACATGAACGTTGGCGGTGCTTTCCAGGCAACTGAGCAGCTTTCTGTTGGGCTCGGCACCCAGCTTGCATCGATCGTTGTCTCCGGCGATGGCAACGAGACCACCACAGTAGGTGACTTCATTCCACTAAGTAAGCAGTCTATGGTCTGGCCGCGCCACAGAGCCGGCTTCTAGCATAGATGTCCTCAAGCGAGTGTCTCCGGCACTCACTTATGCATAACCAAGCTGGCGACTTAACTCCGCGACCTGCTCGGCGAAGACCACGTTCTGCCTGGGCTCCACTGTTCCTAGGAGAATATCGCACCGACGGACGTTTCCCCGCGGACCTGATGAGGTCTTCAGCCTTCAGCCTAGCGATAGGCACTTGCAATTGCCTGGTGGTCGTTCGTGGTCGTTCCTACCTGCTCAGCCAGTGCCGCCATCGTTTGGCCAGGTGAGCCACACAGCGCCTGATACACCGAGTCTTCTAGGACTTGGATCTGCTCTGAGCTTCGGCGCGTCGTCTGGGTGCGAGCAGTCGTCTGCCTTGAGCTGCTTGCAGCGCGAGGCACGCTGCCTCCAAGACCAAAGGCTGCGTCGAGCGCCTGCGTCGCCGCGGCGTGGCTAGCTGCCACGATCTGTTCTACCGCTTTGGAAACTGCCTTGCCTAGTTCTTGCTCGATTGGAGTCACGAGATGACAACTGCCACTGCCACGCTATGACCAACGCGTCGAATCGGCGGTGAACAGTTACTTCTAAGCCCCTTGTCATGCCAGTGGTCGCACGGCTGCCTACTCGCTTGTGAGTGCATCAAGAAAGGCTAACAGCTGCGAGCGCTCCTTTGTACTCAGGCGCGGGCTTCCTTGGGATTCCTTGTGCTCGAGAACTTGGAGGAGTGTGCTTGCACTTCCGTTGTGAAAGTAGGGCGCGCTCTGTGACACACCTCGCAGGCTGGGTGTCTTGAAGGATCCGCGATCTGTAAGGACTTGTGTGTGTCCTTCTCTGCCTACATCGGGCGCGTCCGATTGTGGGAGGCCGAGATTGTGGTACTCGAGATCTGTATAGAGCGGTGGTGCATGACACGTTGCGCATCCCGCCCGCTGATTGAAGATCGCAGCCCCTGCGATGGCCATCGCAGAGACCGCACTTGCATCGCCAGCCTCGTAGCGATCCCAAGCGGAGTTGCCTCCGAGAAGCGTTCGCACGTAGGAGGCGAGTGCCTCGGCTGCACGATCCTTATCCCCATCGCTTCGAAATGCTCGTTGGAAGTGAGCGCGGTACGTTGGCTTCAATGCAAGCGAAGCGGTTGCCTCGGCGGGCGATAGGCCTAGTTGTCCCTGCCAATGGCCGATGATGTGCGCTTCGAGTGGCTTGGTTCGGCCGTCCCAATAAAATTCCTGATGATAGGCAACGTTGCTCAGCGTCGGCGTGTGACGTTGATTGTGTGTGCCTGCAGCCGTCTTGTTAAAGGGGGCGTCACTTGAGAAATTGTGGGATGGCTCATGACAGCTTGCGCAGCTCATCTCTCCACTGCTTGAGAGTGCTGTCTCGCGAAAGAGCAGGGCGCCCAGGGCAACTTTCTCCGCAGTCGTTGGGTTGTAATCTGGGCTCGGTGAAGCTGGCAGTCCCAGAGGTGTTCGGGCCAATGGGGGGGCTGCTGGTAATACGAGGGTCGCTGCGTCGGCAACATCTACGACCGCCGCGTCCTCCCCTTTTGCGGGAACTCTCGCGACCTCGCTGACGCCGTTCTTCGTATCCTTGGACTTGCAGCCCTGTGCCGCAAGAACTAGGGGCGTGATGACGGCAAGGGCGACGATGCTTCGTTTGCGCACAGCCATGGTCTTAGTCCGATTTCTCTCCCGGCCAATGCTCGGGAATACTCGCAAGAATCTCTAGGGCGGACTCTGCTCGGTTGAAGGGCGGCATGATGTACACACCTGCCACCTCGGAGGCCACGGCACTGAGAGCTTCTTTGGCGATCGCGATGCCTGCCGCCCTGCCGCTTGGGCCCGCACCCGCCTTTGCCATGCGCTCGCGGTACTCGAGGGGAACCTGCATGCCCGGAACTTCATTGTGCAGAAACTCAGCATTGCGATGGGAAGCCAAAGGCAAGACTCCTACCATTACCGGGATGCCCATTGGTTTGACGTCTGCCAGAAACCTCTCGAGGGTCCGCGAATCGTAAGCCGGCTGGGTCATCACGAGCTGAGCGCCTGCCGCCTGCTTCCTCTCGAGCCTTCGCAACTCTCGGTCGTAGTCATTCGCAGCGGGTTCAGCGCCGGTCGCCAACAAGAAAGATGTCGACTGCTCCATCTCATTGCCGGCCGGATCAATACCCGCGTTGAGTCCTGCGGCAATCGTCAGAAGCTCGATGCTATCGACGTCGTAGACGGGCGTGGCGAATGGATAGTCGCCCATCTTGGGGGGGTCGCCCGTAATGATGACCAGGTTGCGTATTCCCAGCGCGTGCGCTCCCAGCAAGTGGGAGACAAGCCCCAGGTAGTTTCTGTCTCGGCAGCAGACATGGAGAATCGTCTCCGCACTAGTCTCTAGCTGCGCCTTGGCGCAGAAGGCTAGGTTTCCCATGCGCGCGCTTGCTCGAGGCCCGTCTGCGACATTGATGGTGTCGACGCCACCATCTTGTAGTAAGCGAATCTTGTCCATCACTTTGCTGGTATCAAGGCCGTGAGGAGCGTTGAGTTCAACTGAGACGGCGAACTCCTCGGCGGCGATGCGATTGGCGAGTGCACTTCGTTTCGTCGGATCCACCTGGGCAATACTCGTTGCCGCCGGCATTGTCTTGCGGGGCACAGCGGCACGAATTTCGGGCCGCTGAGGCCTCCCCCCCATCATTCGCACGGCGCCTGCCATCGCCTGGATGTGCTTCGGTGTGGTCCCGCAACAGCCGCCTATAATCTGGACGCCTGACTTGAGGAGGCGCCGCGCGTAGACTCCGAAGTGTTCTGGGTTGGCGACGTAGATAGTGCGTCCTTCCAGTTGCTCGGGCTGCCCCGCATTCGGTTGCACGGAGACCGGAGCCCCGCGTCCGACCATGCGGCTGGCTATCTTGTAGAGAACGTCGGGCCCGGCTCCGCAGTTGGCGCCTATGATATTCGCGCCGGCGTCAACGAGTCGTTGGGCGACCTCCTCGGGCTCAAGCCCCCCCTTGGCCATCTGGCCCTCACCAAAGGTCAAATGGGCAATGATAGGAAGTTTTGACGCGCGCCTACGGCATTCGGCAATCGCTACCTCGAGCTCGACGATCGAGGAAAAGGTCTCGAGGCAGATGATGTCCACACCCGCTTGCCCCAGCGCGTCGATCTGCTCGGCAATTGCGTCACCTGCATCTTGTCTGCCGTGCTTATTCGCATAGGCGTAGTGAGCACCGGTTGGTCCGACGGCACCGGCGACATAGGCCGTATCCCCAGCTACCTCTTTCGCAAGTTTCGCCGCCGCGACGTTGAGCTCTACAACTCGATTTGCGAGGCCGTGCTTCGCAAGAGCCATCCGGTTGGCGCCAAAGGTATTGGTTTCGAGAATGTCAGCTCCGGCAGCCAGGTAGTCTTGGTGCACTGCGCGAACGAGTTCGGGTTGCGAAATGCTCAGCTCATCATAGCTGCGGGTATGAAAAACGCCGCGACCGTAGAGCAGCGACCCCATGGCGCCGTCAAATTGCATAGGGCCTGCGCGCAGGGCTTCGAGGAAGGACTTCACATCGCAACGCTACGGAAGATTGCTGTCGCTCTCAAGCTTTCGGGCACCTCGTATGGTTTATCTGGCTATCCCTAGTCCTAGTGGCGTGAAAGGAATTCGCGAAAGTCGCTCAGTACTGACGATGCGGAATGTCCGTTGTACATCGGGTCCCCCCAGGCGGGAAGGTCATTGTCGCTCTCCAAATCCAGCTCGTAGTGCATCGTGGAGGAATCGTGGCCGACTCGCGTGAATTGTGCGGCACCCGAGATTCGCGTCGAAATTGTGTGGGCCATTGCACCATCGGACGCTGAGAATCTCGTTGTCGTACTCGTAGTTCATCGTGCAACCCATCGACGAGCGTTCGAGTTGCGCGATGAAAGCCGTGCGTTGTGGGCGTCCACAGGCAGCTCTTGAAATGACTCTAGAAGAGCGAACTACGGCCATCCACTCGTGCACGCGCCCGCTCTCGCAGAACGCATCGAAGGCCTCTTGCGCGGATACCGGCAGCTTGATGCTCAGGACTCGGGTTGGCGGCTCGAAGTCTTCAACTGTGTGCTCCTCGATGTTCGTAGCTAGGCTCGCCCCAGAGGCGAAGTCGAGCGGCCGGAGCTCCACTCTCGTTGGCTCTGGCGCGAGCGCTGGATACGGGAGGGTGGGCAAATCATCGCGATCGAACATGGCTTGCTCTCGGTAGGAGCAACGTTCATGCCTACACTGGCGTACATTGTATTCAGATACCTACCAGATTCACTAGCCTCCAAGATCACCACCCAGCGAAGCCCGAATGCCACAGCTGGTGACGCAGGCCCTCTGGATCTCTGCATACGGCGCTTGCGAAGCAGACTGGCGCACTACGACAACGCGGCGAGCTAGAGCAGGGCACCCGGGAACTGAGCTCTTGTGGTGGTGGTGGAAGGCTAGTGCCCATGGTAGACCCGCCTCGTGTGCGGCCTCCTAGCATTGCTCTTTCTCATCGTTCCGGCGCTGGAGATCTATGTGATCATCGAGGTTGGAGGGCGTCTCGGAACTCTGGCAACTCTCGTTGTTATCGCCGTGACGGCGGTCGTGGGCGCCGCTCTGGCGAAGAGCCAGGGCCTAGCAGTGCTGACCCGCTTGCAGAACTCCACCGCCAGCGGTGAGGGGGCAGGTACCGCGATCGTCGAAGGAGTCCTGGTTCTCGTTGCCGGTGTCACCCTGTTGGCTCCCGGCTTTGTCACTGACGCTGTGGGGCTGGCGCTTCTCATTCCCCCCATTCGCAGCGCAATTGCGGGTCGGCTTGCCGGTAGAATGACAGTTGCTGGCCCTGGAGTCATGAGCAGTATTCGTCCTGATGTTTACGGCGGTGGCGGTGATGACGACGAGCCACCGTCTGGAGTTATCGACGTCTAGTCGTGATTTGACGACCGGGCGAAGTTCTCCCTTGCTCTTGGCTTGGCGACTTTCCCCACTTCGCAAGTGAACAAGGCGGAGCCTAATCTCGTCAGACTACTATGTACGGCCACGAGAAGAAGAAGCTTTCATGAATCCGCTAGCTCTGTGGTTTCGCGGTGCTACTCTTGCACGGGTGCGCCCACGGTACTGCCTCTTGGCTTCTGTCATCCTAGTTTGCCTACCCGCCATTGCCTCCGCTGGCGTCTTCGGCGGCTTCTCCAAGGATGGCGCCTACAAACGAGGCACTGACCAGCTCTGTGCTCCGGTCGATGCGAAGGGCGCAGGGCCGCTGTGCAAGACCACGCTGGTCGGCGAGATGGCCAAGCATTCCTTTGGGAAGGGCACTAAGCAGGGCGGCCGAGAGAGCAGCGTGCGGGTCCGCAAGAAGGGCACCAAGCTGCAGGTTCTTGCAGCGGAGGGCACAAAGCCGCTGGTCTCATGGGACTCTCAGCAGGTCTTGGGCGAGGTGGGGGCCGTCTACCTATCCTCAGACAAGCGCTGGGTTGCCATCGAATACCGGACGCGATTTGCGGGGCGCGCCGTCGAGTCCGTAGTCGTTCTCGGCATCGGACTGCCAAAGGACGGACCAGCAAGCTCCGATGGAACGGCAACAGCTCTACCTACTGCAGCGGAGGCTAAGAAAAACACGGAGCCAGAAGGATTCCGGGAGGCGCTCAAGAAGGGTATGAGACTGATCCGGAAGCGCAAAAAGGCCGCAAAGGCTCAGATTGCGTTTGAGGCAGCCCTGGCGCTCGTGCCCGAGCATCCCGAAGTGCTCTTTCATCTCGCCGTGCTGCACCACTCGGGCAAGGACATCCCTGCCACGCTCAAGACCCTTCAGCGTTTGGCTACCTCGAAGCATCCTGAAGTGCCTCGCTGGAGGGTGGAAGCGCGCTTTGAGCTGCGTTTCAAGGCGCTCCGGGGGAACTCGGATTTCCGATTTGCAGTAGGCATCACCCGGGTAGCGGGTGACGCGCCATCTCTCTACGAGCGACTCGTCGCCTATGGGGGCCGTTGGGAACAGGAGGCCATCCCCTGTGAGCAGCCACAGGTGAACCTCACGCTGCGCCGTGAGAAGAAGCAGCGATTCGACCTCGTGATTCGCTCGAAGTGTCAGGGAGGCTCCGAAACGACGCGACTGGACGGGAACTGGACTGATAAGGGATCCGCCACCAAGCTGGGCTTGAGTTTCCCCAATCTGGAGGCTGCCGACGATCTTCTCGCCTGCAACATAGAGGTCTGTGCGGATGATAGCGGAGAGGATTGCATCCGCTGCCAGGTCGAGGGGGATGACGAATTCCTTCTGCGAATCGTGCGACGCTAGTAGATCTGCTCAGTTTCCCGCGCTTGGGCGCTTGCTCGCCGCTTTTCTGAACACCTGCTGTCATTTGGCAACTGACGTATTGCTCACTCGGTTTGCCGACGGAGCGAGGTATCATGAAAATTGTGGGAAAGAAGACTGGCGAGCACCTGGCAGCGGGCCAGAGTGAAGATAAACGGGCAGAAGCCGAGCTCATTCGCCTCTGTATTGCCGGAGAACGGAGCGCACAAGAACGCTTCTATCGCACCTACTGTCGCCCCGTGGCCGCCAACCTCTACCGAGTGCTCGGTGACCGCAATGATCTGGACGATCTTGTGCAAGAGGTCTTTGTTATTGCGTTCCGAGGGCTTCCAAAGTTTCGCCAGGAAGCGCGTCTCTCTACTTGGCTCTATCGCATCTGCGTAAACGTAGCGCTGGGGAGAATTCGCACGAAGACTCGTCGCCCGCCTCCCATTCTCAAAGCCGACCCGGTTGAGGGGGATGTTCGAGTTTCTCCGGAGAGTCCGCAGACCCTCCTTGAGCGCGAGGAGAGCAAGGCCAGGGTCTACCGTCTACTAGAGCAAATCTCACCCAAGAAGCGCCTGGTGCTCTACCTTCACGAAATTGAGGGGCGCGATCTCAAAGATATTGCCTGCCTCGTTGGGGCGAACCCGGTCACAGTCAGAACCCGCCTCTTCTATGGGCGCAAAGAGTTCTACAAGCTCTTGGCCGAGGACGACTCATGAGCCTCCTCCAGGGAAAGCACCTCGCTGGCGATGAACTCGCCGACTTGAGTCGCGGGCGCTTGGGCAAAGCAAAGGCCGCTCGTGCTCGTGCACATCTAGGCGACTGTGAGCGTTGCCTACAATCCGAGCAGCGAGTTCTCGCCGGGCTCGAGGTCATGGCAGAGCTGCCGAAGCAGGAGGCGCCGGACCTAGCCTGGGACCACATTGGGGCTCGAGTCTACTGGGGGACCTCCTCTGAACGTCGTGCCAGGGAGCGCACGTCCAGCACGTCTGGGCGCCGTGTTCGACTCGGCTTCTTTGGCCTTGGTGCGGCAGCCGTTGTCGGATCCGCAGTGTTCTGGGGGCTGGGAACCCGTGTTGAGTCTTCTGGGGCTGAGATTGCAGTGCAAAGCGCGCCAGGACCTGCGCTCGACGAAGGGAGCGCGGTGGCGGTGCCCACGTCGAAGCCCGATGCCGTCGTTGGCGCCGTAGTTTTCGCCCAGGGCGTGGTTCGGGCCAGAGGACAAGCAGCCGAGCAAGAGTTCGACTTGCAGGTGCCTGTGGTGGCTGGGGCCGAGTTCACAACGGGGACGGGGCGCCTCGTCATCCAGTTTGGTAGCAGCAGTGCATTTCGCATCGCTCCAAACAGCACACTATCCATTGATCGCTTTGACAGCGAGCGCATCGCCCTTCGCATCGTCGGCCAAGTCGATGTCGACATAACGCGCCGTCTCCCAGGGCAAGAGTTCGCAGTTGTCGCTGGGCACCACGAGGTGCAGGTCAGAGGTACAGCCTTCCGCGTCGACTACTCTGGAGGCGAACTTGGTGTGCTGTGCATTCGAGGCAAAGTCGTCGTGAGCGATGGGGACCACGGCGTCCATGTGCCCGCCGGTCAACGGTTCGAAATACTGCAGGGGCTGCAAGATGCGACGCTCCGCGCACTGCCAATCGATGCGGCAGCTCTTGATGCCCTGGGACGGGCCATGAAGATGCCCATGCTCGCGCAGTGGCAGCCGGAGGGCGGGATAGTCGCATCGACTGCCATTTTGGAAATCGAAAGTGCCGCAGATTTGGGTATCGCTGTCGATGGCGACTACATCGCCGATGGAGCATTTCGCTTGCGGGCGTCGACTGGTGACCATGAAGTAGCGCTGGTGGATCGCGATGGGGGCATTGCGAGGGGCAGGGTTCTCCATGCAGGCGCAGGAAAGCGTACCCAGGCTCGCCTCGTGCTGCCTAGCAAGCCGTCACTTGCGGGCAGGGCGTTGCGAAAGCGACAGCTCACCGTGGCTGTGGCGAACTCGCCCCGTACCGACAGGTGTCTTGCGCGGCTCTCGAAGCAGGGGCTGCTCTCAGGCGCCTATCTATCCCTCGAGGTTGGCATCAACAAAGATGGCACTCAGAGCTATCTCAACCTTCTCGATTCGAACCTCAGCCCTGCTATCCAGGCCTGCCTCCGCGATGTTGTCGACGCTCAGCACCTGCCAAAGGGATCCGCGGCGAGCTTCCGTCTCAGACTTTCGTACTGAATCTCCATTTCGTACACTCAAGCCTTGTGTTTTCGGAGTCCGAAATGGGAATAGAGATTCGCAACGGAGGCACTGCTTCCCGAGTACTTAGCGCAGAAGCCAAGACAGAGACCGACAAGATCTCCAACAAAGCTTCTACACTAAGTCGGTTGACACACACCACCAACTAGACTAGATTCCCGCTCCGCAAGACATACAGCGACCAACTCTGCGAAGTACTTCATCCTGGTCTCGGAAGTTACGCAAGCGTCGATCTTTGAAAACTGAATAGCGAGAGATTATGGAAGAACTGAATGTTTAACCATATGTGTAGCTCCTTGGAGCGAAGCATATAGAAATTCGGAACAATCTACTTCGTGTCCGTT
>JAAEPE010000219.1 GCA_024222395.1 Myxococcales bacterium | reverse complement strand
ACGATGCCCGACACCGTGTTGGAAGGTGCCGATGCCGAGCTTCATGACGAAGACGGCGTCGCCCTCGCGTGGCCACTGAAGCTTGCCTGTGATAAAGGATACCGCGCCAACTGGATCGACGACTACCTACTGGATGAGTTGGGCATCACCCCAGTCATTCCAAGCAAAAACTAGGAAGCTCGCGATGTTAGACCGGTAACATTCGACAAGCGATCCTATCGCAGGCGCAGCATTGTCGAGTGCCTGATAGGTTGGCTCAGAGAGTCGCGACGCATCGCAACCAGATTTGAGAAGACCGCGATCAACTTTGGAGGCATGGTCAAGCTTGCCTTCATTCACCGCAATTCAGGATCCTAGGCCTTTGAAGGGAAACCGGACGGAGTCTAGCAGAACAGTCAAACCCTAGTTGTGAATCGGCAAATTGAGTTTCGATGTGGACCTTGAGCGCGCTGAGCTTTGCGGACTCAGAACGCTCAAGACAGAACTCTTCGACCCTAGCTCTCCGTCTCGGGTAGGAAGGGCGCGAAGTTGGTATTCTTCGTATCCGAGATTGCGATGCCCTCCATCTCAATGAGCCACTTGGGACGGCATACTGCGCCTCGGACAATTACGTAGGGAAGCGTCGGCGGAAGAGCACTCTCAAGATACGCGTTGACGGCCTCATAGTCTGCGATGTCACGCAAATAGACCGTGAGACAGCACAGATCGTCCAATTGGGCGCCATACGGTGTTAGCAGAGCGTCGATGTTCTCGATCGTGCGCTCCGCCTGTCGAATCACATTGCCGACGTGAACCACCTCTCCGTGTTTGTCGATGCTGGCTGTGCCTGAGATGTAGTAGTGTGAGCGGTCGCCGAAGATGATGCGCGTCGCTCTTTCGAAGCTGACGTTGTAGTCGTGGGTCGGGCACAGATGCTCGAGCGCCTCCATGTACTCTACCTGCTCCTCCTCGATGCCGAACATCGCGAGTGAGTCTACGCTTACCATTTCACCTATTGCCTCATTGCATCCTTCGATGCCTGTGCTGGCTATGTAGTGTGTATCTATATTGAGACCAATCGAGCGAAAATACACTTCCCGCGCATCGACGAAACCTTGATAGTTGTTGTCAATGTCGCGGACGTAGCACCAGGTTCGCAACATGTTGTCGCGAACCGAACCGTCGTACACCTGCGACCTCTGATCCATAGACTCGAATATGGCCTCGGTCTGTTCGTAGGACGAGCCGGGCTCAAGTGCCCGATCTGTTGCCCACACAGACTGATACTGGCCGTGCTTCACGCGCAGCGCCGTGTCTGGCTCTCTCGACTTCTGTATCTCATCAGACCGCATGTGATAGGCGATTAGCGAGATCTTGCTACCCGACGCGGGCGGTTGGCCCACAAAGGAGTAGAGGGTTCGAATGGCCTGCCGAGTCATGAGCTTCTGCCTGAGTGACGCCGACTGATTCGAAATGTCACTGAGGTAGAAGCGTACGTAGATCTCTGAGTCCTGGCTAAGATGCATCTTGCGAATCATCGCCTCGTAGTCGCGAAGAAGCGCGTGCAAGCTCGCCTCGTAGTTGAGGCCGGGGAGGGCCTCGATAACGACGAAACACTCGTTCTTCTTCTCGAGCGAGAGCTGTCCTCTCTTGGTTACTAACGGACGTTTTCTGGGTGCAATCATTCTCTACTCCTCCTGCGTGGTGTACAAAGCAACATCAATGTCCCAACAGGCGCGTATGGCCGTTTCCCCTGAGTTCTTGTGGAATCTGACGAGACACCTGCTGGTCGAGGAGCCTCTTGTTGGCGACGTCGTAAACAATCAGTCCAACTGCCGCTTCTAGGACTAGGTAGTTCCCATCCTTATCGGGATTGATTGAATAGCAAGACTGAGGAAAGGTCGGGCATGCGATGTTTCCTGTCTTAGAGAAGTCCAAGGGGGGGCTGGGGAAGATTTCTTGTTGGTGCCACAGCTCCATCGTCTCCCCGTCGATGACGTCGACCTTGTTGGGGAGGTTTGTTACGGCAATCAGCGTTCGCCCCTCAAAGCTAAAGACTATGTGCTGGGTTACTCGGAAGAATTCACTGCTTGAGTACTGGCCCGTAACGACGGTTTCTCCGTCACGAATCTCGAGTTTAATGATTGCGCCGGGGCCCTCGAGGACGATGTCCTTGCGAGGCGAGAGAGAGAAATTGTGCGCGGAGACATAGAAGATATGTGGGTCGGAAGGGTCGGGCTCGAAGTGCGCAGGTACTGGGATTGGGATTTCTGTGTACCAGTGTTTCCTGGTGTGCAAATCAACGGTGGTCATCTTCGAGGTGTGTAAGCCGGCCTCGTGGCTCCTTCTGTATCCCCTGGGATCGTCGTCTGCCGACGCATCGGGGTAGGGAATCTTTGGGGCAAAGACAAATGGCGTGAAGACGACGTAGCGACCGTCGTCAGAACAGGTGAGTTGATGAAGCTGGTCGATATTGTCCAACTCGTAGATGATCTCCATTTCAAGGGTCTCAAGATCTACGCGGCCAACTTGGCAGCGCGCTGTCTCGCGCTTGCCAGCCAAGATGTCGAGCGAATCGCCTAGGGGCCAGCGAATGAACATCCAGTACTGGCCATCTGGGCTGAAGTCCCCCATTGGACAGTAGAGATTGACGTCCTTGTCGAAATCCTCGGGAAATACGTAGGTCTTATTCGTCTTGCGATCGATGATCGGAATGCAGAAGCCGCAGTAGAGGTTTCCCGTGCAAACGAACATGTTCTGGAGGGTTTCGTCGGTTGGAATTTGTACGATGTGAGTCTGCGTGACTTGCGACCAGAATTGTTCGAACATGGATTCAGAGAGGGGCCACTTCTCTTCCTTGAGCGTACGTTTGAGCTCTTGAACGCAGTCGAGAGTTTCAAAGTGAGGCATCTGCCATCGCGAAATCGACTTCTTTTTGAAGTCGATCACGTCAAAGGCCATCTTGTCTGGGCCGAGGCGACAACCCGAGAAAGTCACGTCTATATCGGGCAAGTCGGTCGCATCTTCGAGCGTGAGGAGCTCGAACGTAGTCTCTAGTTGTCGCATCATGCTCGGATCCTTCGGCCCCCGTCTCCGAGGGAGTTCGTTCAAATAGAGAACCGACCGCCTACATGTATTACTTTATTGGCCTAGCGAAATATTGAAGGAACCCAGGGATCGCGCATAGGGTGCGCGGCGGGTTCTTCTGTACCGCTGGTTTGCAGGGAGGATTGCAGTTTGTGCGCACTGCCTGGCAGTGGCCCCCTTATGACCACGCAGGCGGAGTGCTCTGGCGATCACGCCTACAGAATCTCCACTTTTGCTGTTACCAGGTGAGATGTGTGGCCGATACATCTAGGTGACACATGGTGCAGCGCCGCGTCGGTCCTGTTGCCCATGACGTTTCGGGGGATGAAATAGATGGAAATAGAGAATAGTGATGGAGTGGTTGGACGTACGGCTTCTCGTTTGGCCGTTCGGGATTGGTCGATCAAGGTCAAGATTGGCGTCGGTTTTGGTCTTGTTCTCTTTGTCATGGTTGGTCTCGTCGGTTTCACCCGGTCTGGCATTACCGAGACTGGCGAAATTCAAGATCGAGTCATTGATGTGCGTATGCCGACGAATCTCGCGGGGCATGACCTCGTCAACGGTATCAACTCTTCACTAGCCGCCCTTCGCGGTTGGATGATCCTCGGGAAGGACACGTTCAAGGAGCAGCGCGCCGATGCATGGACGGAGATTGACGCCCATCTGGTTCTCATGACAGAAATGTCCGAGGAGTGGACGATCCCAGAGAACTTGGAAACGCTGAAGGAACTCAAACAGGTACTCACGGCGTTTCGGGAAGCGCAGGACAAGGTCGAGGCGGTCAGCAATTCGCCGGATGAGCAGCCTGCAAAGCAAGTCCTGCTCAAGGAGGCGGCACCACAGGCAAAGCTAATCGTCGGCGCCATCACCGCAATGATCAATGAGGAAAAGAAGCTCGTCGCTACAAGTGAGCGCAAGGCACTCCTTGCTGTGCTCGCGGATTCCCGTGGTTCGTTCGCGATGGGACTCGCTTCGGTTCGGGGATATCTGATCTCTGGCGATGTGGCGTGGCGGGAGGACTTCGAACGACGTTGGAGCGTCAATTCAGAACGTTTTGAAAACCTACTCGCCAGTGAGGGCTTGCTCTCGGAGGTGCAAGGGAAGCAATTGGCCATCTACAAAGAGGCAAGAGCAAAATTCGCACCGCTGCCTCAGAAGATGTTCGAGATTCGCGGATCGAGTAAGTGGAACATGGCGAACTACTACTTGGGGACCGAGGCTGCACCGCGCGCCGTCGAGGCTCTCGGGCTCCTGAGCGGCATGGTTGCTAGCCAGAACAAGCTCGTTGCGAACGAGGCCAAGGCACTGCAAGCGTCGAGCGCAAGCCTAAAGTCAACTCTGGTCGCGGCGCTACTCTTTGCCCTCCTGCTCGCCGCCGCCATCGGCTTTGCCCTCGCACGCATGATTACGCGTCCTTTGAGTACGCTCTGTGGGACACTCAAGAGCGTTGAGGAGAGTGGTGACTTCTCCTTGCGAGCACCGGCGAGTGGTCGCGATGAGATTGGACAGGCGATCGAGTCGTTCAACAATCTAGTGGAGTCTCAGCAGCGCGTCATCAAAGAGGTGAATGACGTCGCAGGGGCTATGGCTGCTGGCGCCTTCGATCGTCGTGTCGAAGTATTTTGCAGTGGCGATCTTGCTGCGCTGAAGGGCAGCATCAATGAGTCTGCGGAAGACGTGGGGGCCGCAGTGCGAGATATCGGCAAGACCGTGAGTGCGATGAGTCGAGGGGACTTCTCTGAACGTGTGAATGTCTCCGTCTCCGGTGACCTCGATACTCTCAAGAAGAGCGTCAATGAGAGCGTGCAATCTGTTGCTGTCGCAGTCGGAGAAATTGGCGAAGTCATGAGTGCTGTTAGCCGTGGCGACTTCAGCAAGCGGGTCGAGAGCCCATTGCAGGGTGACCTCGAAAATCTCAAACAACACATTAACGGTTCCGGTCAGACGCTCGACGATGCCATTCGCGAGATTGTCCGTGTCATGGGGGCGGTAAGCGCAGGCAACTTTGGGCAACGGGTTGACTCCCAACTTCAGGGGGAACTCGGCAAACTCAAGTCCCATATCAATGCATCCGTCGGATCGCTTGAAGAGGCCATTGGTGAAGTTGGCGGCGTGATGGCTGCGATAAACGAGGGCGACTTCAGCAGGCGTGTACAAGGTGCCTTGCAAGGCGACTTGAGTTTGCTCAAGAAGAACATCAACTCATCCGGTGATGTGCTCGACAGTGCCATTCGCGAAATCGTCTCGGTCATGGCCGCCGTTAGCGATGGTAACTTTGACCAACGCATTCGTGCAGACCTTGCTGGTGAACTCGGCAAGCTCAAGGAGCACATCAACACGTCGGTCTCCTCTCTCGAGGGCGCCATAGGTGACGTAGGCTCGGTCATGTCGGCGATGAGCGCCGGCATCTTCGACAAGACCGTCGATAGCGACCTTCAGGGCGATTTGGGGAAGCTGAAGGCGGATGTCAACGAGACGGTCGTGCAGGTCGGAGCCGTTATCGGAGACGTACAAGAGTCACTCTCGTGTATTGCGCGCGGTGACCTATCCCAGAGCATAACTGCCTCCTACCAGGGAAAGTTCGCGGAAATTAAGGCCGGTACGAATACGACAATTGAGAAACTAACCGAGATCATCAGCAGTATTCAAGGGGCATCTCTAACCGTTGCGAATCAGTCGGGGGAGATTAGCGATGCCAATTCGGAGCTCAATGACCGGACTCAGGAACAGGCGTCAGCGCTCGAAGAGACTGCTGCGGCTCTCGAGGAACTCACTGCGAATGTGCGAGCTGCTTCCGGCAACGTTGCACGCGCTGGTGAGGTGGCCGGAAACTCGCAGAATGTGGCGACCAGGGGCGGAACGGTGGTCTCCTCTGCTATTGAAGCCATGGGCGCAATCAAGACAAGCAGTCAAAAGATCGGCGACATCATTGGTGTGATCGATGAGATTGCATTTCAAACCAACATCCTCGCGCTCAATGCCGCAGTCGAGGCAGCCCGCGCAGGTGAGCAGGGCAGAGGTTTTGCGGTAGTCGCCGCCGAAGTCCGCAATCTGGCGGGACGAAGCGCGGAGGCCGCGAAGGAGATCAAAGAGCTAATCCGAGATAGTGTTTCCCGTGTCGAGGAGGGGGCGGAATTCGTGAATCAGTCCGGGGAAGCTCTCGAGGAAATCGTGCGCTCGGTCATCGAAACCAGCTCTCTGATGTCGGATATCTCGACGGCGAGCGGAGAGCAGACTCTCGCAATCGAAGAAGTCAACAAGGCCGTTAGTCAGATGGACATCACGACCCAGCAAAATGCCGCGATGGTTGAGGAGGCCTCTGCTTCCTGCGAAGTCATGCGTATGGAGGCAAACGACTTGGGGGCGCTCGTCGCAAACTTCACTCTGGCGAATCAGCAGAGCAAGAGCGCTGGTCCAGTTGAGGCGACGGAGCCAACCGAGCTTCCCGTAGAGGAACCCGCACCCGTACAAGCGGTCGCTCGCAGGCGGCCAGCGAAGAGAGCCGTAGCGGCGAGTGCGGCTACTGATGACGCTTGGGTGAGCTTCTAGTACTCGAGATCGGAAGTCCGTTCCGGGTTATTGGTCGACCGGATTAAGGGGCCATGAAAGATTGTCGATGACGACTTGAACCAACTCATCGAGATTCTCTCGAAAAGGAGTCGGCTCCCTTCAACCGTGATGATCTGCCATGTCGAGGCACCAAAGGTGCACGGTGTCTCGACGCACGCGGAAGTGCTTGCTTGGCTCGACTTCGGGGCCAGACTCGATGAGCACGGCCGAGCCATACTTGTGAGCACGAAGATGCGTCACGCCGTGTTGATGGAGCAGTTCTTCAACGTGCTCCGCGTCGTAGTGCTCAGCTTTGTTTTTGAACATGGTACCGGAGGATTCCTTAGGTGGATTCGCGTTTTCGATTCTGGAGTTTGTCAGTACACCAGGTCCAGCTCGGCGACGAGGGCCTGGCCTCGGGCGGCAGTGCGCTTGCCTTTGCGAGTTAGTCTCAGTCGTGTGGCACGGCCGTCGTCGGGGAAGGGCTGCCGTAGGGCTAGTTCGGCGTGGCCCAGGCGCTCCACCATGGAAGTCACTGCAGGTTTGGTGCAAGAGATCGCCTTTGCCAGCTCGCTTTGGCGAAGATCCGGCGAAGCATCGATAACGAGGAGCGCCCCGAGCTATGCAGCGGAAAGCCCAAGCTCTGCCCCCCACAACGCGATTGGCGCGAGTCGAGACCCGGTGCTGAGCCACACTCAGGAGATAGTAGAGGCGTGCCATGCCATATGGTTAGTAGGTGAACTAAAGAAGTTCAAGGGTGAACCAAATGCGCGGCACACCATGTGACGATGTGACGATGTGACGATGTGACGATGTGACGATGTGACGATGTGACGATGTGACGATGTGACGATGTGACGATGTGACGATGT
>JAAEPE010000218.1 GCA_024222395.1 Myxococcales bacterium | reverse complement strand
CGCCCCTCGCGATTCGATTTTTCACCTTGGGGGTGAGCAAGAGAACGAGATTTGGCGTATTCAGAAAAGTTCAAAGAGAACCTCCTAGCCAGGGCTTTGGCCCCGAATTCCAACATCTCCGGCCTGGCACGTCAGGCGGGGGTCCCAAAGCAGACCTTGTTTGCCTGGGTGCGGCAAGCGAAGGAGGCTAGGAAGAAGACGACAAGGAAGAGATACAACCCGAGAAGAGGAAGCGTCTCCCCCTCGTTCCGAGCACGAAGCTAGTAAGGCCGCTAGATCGAGGTGCGAGGCTAGCGATGCACGGCGTCCGTCGAACTAGGTAGCGTTCGGCTAGTGCCAGAAATTGATATTGGGCGCACGGCGGCGGGCGACGTTTCCATCGACGGTTGGATCACACACTTCGGCGGTGGAATCTCCTGGGTTCTGTAGCCGCCTAGGGACCGCGATAGTAGCGACAGTGTTTGTGACGACACGATGCGGGTGCGGCGGGCAGAGTTTCGCAGGCCAGGCGATGCGGTACGCAACTGCTTATGACTGGAAGCACGACCGCACCAACCATGAGCATGGTCGCGCTCCGGCGGCTGACCTCAAGCCCTTGAGGGCTCGGCTCTCCTTCCGAAGCTGCATGCGCTACCGCACTCTCCCCATACGGATCCGCCGCCGGATCAAAGGGATCCAGATTCGCATCGCGCTGCCTATCGAATCTATCGCTCACGCTGCCATATCCTCAAGAAGTGTATCTGCGGCTTGTGCACCGGAGCTGATTGCGCCCTCCATACAAATCAGATCGACTTCGTTGCGCACCCAGTCGCCCGCCACGTACAAGTTTAGAAATGGCGTGCGCACCCCAGGTCGAAACTTCTGCACACCAGGCTCACACAACATGAGCTGTTCGAAGGCGCTGCGATTGCGATGGAATTCGAGATAGCGAATGCCCGCATCCCGTATCGATCCCAGTGCTCCCACGCCGGAGAAGTTGTCGAGGGTAAATGCGATAATCTGCTCATCGCTCCAATCCTCAAAGCCGCCCTCCTGCCCCATGAAGTGAATCGCCGAGCGGATGTTCTGGCCTTTGTACTCATTCCAATACGGCGTCATGTTGACCGCGATGCCCATGGGAGCCGGCAATCCAAAAACCGGCCCCGGGTACTTCATCCACGGTTGCTTGGTGTGCACCGTCATCGACAGCGTTACGCCCGACCGAAGCTCTGAGAGCCTCGAGAAGTAGGGAGAAGCCCACATGCGCGCATCCTCCCGATTCATCTGCGCAAGAACGGCGACGGGGATTGTCGATATCACCGAGTCGAAGTTCGTGTGCACGCTATCGCTGCCGTCTTTGATCGGCAGATGCTTCTGCTTCCAAGCGGACATGCCTTCGTCGTGACCGCTGCTATCTGGACGGCCAATGCGCACGCCGGTTATGCGTCGCCCCTCATACACCCAATCCGTGGCCAGGGAGAACGGTACGATTGTGCCACCTAGCTTCTCGAAGTAGGCGCCAATCGGCCCCCAGACATGTTCTGAGAACCCGCCGCGCACTACAAACATTTCGCTTCGCTTGGGGGTGCTCATTAGCTTCATGGACTTGAGCATGTGATACGCACTGATCGACTCGGGCACATTGAAGTAGGCTTCGCGAAAGTTGCGGAAGAGGCTGTAGCGAGTGATGTGCGGTTTGAGCCCACGCTCGATAGCCCAGGTGCGAAAGCAAAGGTCGTCGTGACGAGTGAGGTCGCCTCCCCGGTCGGCTTCAATAAACGTTTGGGCCATGAAGCGACCAAAATTGAGACGGTCTCCCAAGGGCAAGCCGCTATAGGCGAGCCAATGCCCCATGAACGAGAGCGTGGAGCGCTTCCAATTGAGCGTATGAATCTTGCCGCTCCACGGTTCAAAGGGGTGTGCGTTGCCCTTCATGCTCACCAAGGTCTTGTCCAGATCAATCCCAGCCCGACCCATGAGCCCGCGCATCTTGCGATAGAAGCCGAGCATCATGTGCCAACCATGCTCGACGGTATAGTCCTCATCGTCCTCGTAGGAAGATGCCTTTCCTCCGAGGTGATGCCCCATATGCATCAAGGTCACTTCGACCTGGCCCGGTGCTTTTTCCAGAAGTCGTGTGGCTGCGCTGAGCCCCGCGGGGCCAGCGCCAATGACAAGGACGCGAGTCTTGCTCAAATGCCGAATCCAATGCCAAGGGTGCCGCCTGGATCGAAAAGCGTCACAGCCTCGCCACCACCGTCGTACACGGCCCAGGCAAGGTGTCCTTCCAAGCGAAGGAACCAGTAGCCACTGATGGCCAGATCTAGTGAGGCACCCGTGCTCAGCATGGGGCTCCAGGCGGCTCCGTGATCCAGTGCAAACCGCGCTGGCCCCACCTCGGCAAACATGGAAACGTCGAGCCGCCGGTAGGGGAAGAAGTGCAGGCTTGGCCCGATAGCAAAGAATAGGGAGGACGGATCTTCGGAGCCAAGAGCCAGGGTGCTGGAGAGTCGCAGTCCGAGGATTGGCAGGGTCATGAACTCAACGGTGCCCTGCCCCACCGGCTGCGTCCCCGCGGCCAGGCGTGCGCCCAGTAGGCCGATGACACGAACCTGCCCTGCGCTGGTGCCAAGCTCTTTGACAACTGGGGGCCGGTAATCGCCGGCGAATGGATCCTCCGGGTGCTCCACGTTCTTGGGAACAGGGCGGGATGAGGTCTGAGCCTTTGCGACACCGCATAGGAAGAAGGCCATGAGCAGACTCCCGACCGCACACCGGAGACACAGCTGCTGAACGAAACGGTGCGAGAGGAGCACTCCCGGTTTGTATCACGAACGATGCGCTGACAAGGACGCTCCAACTGCGTTGCGGAGCGCCTTCCTCGCTAGCTTGACCTCTTGGAGGAGGCTAACAGGTTTTGACAGCTCCCAAGGCCTTGAACTGTACGAGATGTTAGAAACAGTGCCAGGCGCATTTCGACGAAGAGCAATGGCTTCCTAGCATCTTCGGCCAACGAGATGTGGTGTCACAGTGTTTGCTGGCGGCGCCGAGAGCGTCTTCAGTGTTGTGGATGACATGACCTGGGAGTGGGATGGTACCGCATGGGGCGAGAAAGCGTTCTGAAACTGGCGATGTTAGCACCAGAGCTTAGTGCTCACTCTTGGTGCCAGCCGCCTACGAGCGGCGAAGTTTCAGGCGAGCTTCGCTAGCGAGAGGATGCGTGGGCTCAAACTCCACCAAGCGAGCAAGGGTACCTTTCATGGCTTCAAGGTTGCCTTCTTGCTCTTGTGCTTGTGAGGCCACCCACAATGCTTGACAGGTCTCAGGACTATCCCGGTGATTACTCCAAATCGCTTCGACTGCGCGGTATACAACTTGTGGTTGTTTTCCTGAAAATGCTGTATTCGCCATTTTAAGAATTTGTCTGGAGCTCATTTCGCCAGAAGCAATGCGAGCGAGGCACTCTTGACTGTCCTCAACCGATGTTTCCTGGGCAATCGCAACAGGTATAACTAGATTCGGGCTTTCCGCCAAAAAAGGCTCACAAAGGGCGCCCAAAAGCCGGTAACGAAGAACTCTGGGAATGTAGAGCACTACGAGCGCAAGTACAGAAACTCCAAAGATAGGTAATTCGTCAATGGCTTCGGCGATCTCTGCAAATATATATGCTTCCACAAGCCACAGCCCATAAAACCCCAGTGCTGCCAGAAGGTAGTTGCTACCAAAGGAACGTAGGGAGGTGAGCCAAGTGGTGGGGGTTAGTACGCCGGAAATGGATCGGTCGATGGCCGCGATCGTGAGTAGCAGCGGAAAGAGCAATACTCCGACACCAAAGAGCACCACGGGACCGGCAGACCAGTCTCCAGTGGGAAGGGTAACCCCTACAGCCATCAGAAATTCACTGGTTCCCCAGTAGAGTGCAACCAGCATGGGAAGCGCACAGGCAATCACTAAGAGAATGGGGTGAACAATGTCGTCGAATACATGGTTGAAGTCTGGTGCTCTAAATTCTCGAACTCCATGTGCGGTTGTCCTGGTGATTTGAAAGAAGAGACCAAGCTCTAGGCCGGCTATGATTGCAGCGGTAATGAGGGCAAGAAGGGAAAAGGACACCGCATGAAGCAGAACACTTAGGAGAGCCAATCCAAACAACCCAATCCACAGCGAGGGCTGAAAGAGGTAGGATATGACATCTGGTAGGCGCCAAAGTAGGTGTTTTTCCAGGTGGTTTTCGTCAGTTGAGTCAATTGCGCTACCCATATACTGTATGAATGTAGCAACTCCAGGTAGGGTTCGCCACAAATGGCGCATGTACCCCTACTACCGATTGGCCAAGAGCGTTCTCAGTCCGTGGACTCTCGCACCTTTGACGAGTATCGAACCTCCAACATCGAGCGAGAAGAGGTCTTGCAAGCCCGACGCAGTGAAGTGCACGCGGGTTGGGGCGACAAATACATTCAGCGAGTTCATGCGAAGGGCAAACTCACTTCACGCGAACGTATCGATTTGCTCAAAGATGAGGGAACCGACATCTATGAAGTTGGCACCTTTGTAAACTATGGCCTTGAGTATGACAGAGGCGCTAAGTCGCCTGCTGCTGGCGTGGTGACTGCGTTTGCATTGGTTCATGGGCGTTGGTGCATGGTCATTGCCAACGACAATACGGTAGCGTCTGGGGCTTGGTGGCCCAAAACACCTGAGAAGATTCAGCGAGCACAGCAAATGGCGTTGCGCTTGCGGTTGCCCACGATCTACTTGGTAGATTGTTCAGGATTATTCTTACCTGAGCAAAGCAACTCCTTTCCAGGAGCCAAAGGCGGAGGCTAGGTAGAATAAACCTGTGTTTCTGATTTGCGCCTTGGTACCCAAGCCTTCCAATCGTTCCATATCCTGTTTGAATCTGGTCTCCATATCGATCAATTTGCTCAAATTGAAGCTATTTTCGCATCATTTGTCGTCG
>JAAEPE010000217.1 GCA_024222395.1 Myxococcales bacterium | reverse complement strand
TGATCTTGCTCGATGCTTGCTTGTTTGGAGATGGACATGGTGTTTCGCTTTGTTGAATCCCAGTGTATCACGAAAGCGTTTTCGTGCAGATAGGAATGTGAGACTTTTTCTAACGAGAAGTGTTTTCGTGCTTAGGGCGCCAAGAGGCACCCGCCAGAACAGACCGGGAGTTCCTCGTTGCAAGCACTCATGCACTTGAAGTCACAGCCCTCGATGCCACAGGGATAGCAGCAAGCCAAGCCCTCCCCACAAGCCAAACCCTCTGCGTCAGATCCGCATGTTTCACCCAACTCACCAACTCGCGCATCAATGTTCACCGTCGCATCGGGCAACGGCGACGAGTTGGCGTCGGCAACCGCGGCGTCGACCTTCACCTCGGCGGTCGCATCAGGCGCAGGTGTGTTCGGGTCACTGTGCGAGTCGGTGCAGGCTAGAGCTAGAGCGAGAGAGCAGAGAACGAGAGGCCGGAGAAGGGTGGGAACAAGTACTGTAGTGCGAGACATTGTTACGCGCCCATTCTGCAATACGCGCTCCTCGTTCGACGAGGCACAAATGACGGTGTACAGAAATGGTTACCTCAGTATTCTGAGACATCAGAGCCGCTAGTTGGCATCTGTATTGTCGTCACTCACGTCCGCTCGCAAAATCTCGGTTGCTCGCTGTCGCCAGGATTCCAGTTTGTGGGCGATGCCAAGGCGCTCTAGGTAGGGAATGTCGATGACACGCAAGTAGAGAGGCTTCATGGGGCGGGGGTCGGCTAAATAGTTGGCCACGTGCACAGCGCTGATGACGTCGAACTCGTCGTGCTTGACGCTCTCCGGATCATGGTGAAATGCGACGGCCTCGACGACCGGATCGGGTAATCCCCAAAGAGCGAGCAGGTAGGCGCCAACTTCTGCGTGGGTGGCTCCGAGTTCTTCCCGCTCGATGTCTTCAAGCGGACGATCTTCGAGGAGGCAGCGGTGAAAGCACTCCGCGAACCTCTCCGTCATGTGGGAGGCAAGCACGAGCTTTCCGATGTCGTGCAAGACTCCGGCTGTGAAGGCGTGGTCGGCGAGTTCCGGTTTCACAAGCTCCCTTGCAATCTTAGCCGTGAGCAGCGCGTGTTCGCGCTCGTACTCCATAGAGAAGTAGCGCAGCTTCTTATCCTTCGGCTCTACAAACGACTCGAAGACTTCGAGTACAAGCATGAGCTGGCGAATCTGGGGAAGGCCGAGAAAGGTCACAGCCTGCTGCACACTGGTCACCGAGACGGTGGTTCCAAAGAAGGCCGAGTTGACCATTTGCAGGACCTTCGCGGACATGCCGGGGTCTTGCTCGACAATCACTCCAACACTCTGCATTGAAGTGCGTGGATCGGAGAGCGCTTCCGTGAGCTCGTTGTAGATTCCGGGGCGCACCGGCAGGGTCTCGATCTCACCGACGATTCTTTGCAGACTCTCGTTCTTGAGCAGATCACGCAAGTCACAAGATCGCACCACCGCTTCGCGAAGCAGCGGCAACTCAAGGGGCTTCTGGAGAAACTGGTGGGCAATCGGGATGACCCTCAGGTTCGCCTCCAAGTCGGCGGCTCCGGAGAGCACGACACGGATCATCTGCGGGTGCGCCTCTCGAACCCTGGTGAGGAAGGTCGGACCATCCATGTGGGGCATGCGCATATCGGCGACCACTACATCGAAGGGCTGATCCCCCGCAGCGGCCTTGGACAGGGTGATTAGGCCAGCGGCACCGGAGTGCACGAACTCGCAGGACCAGTCGGGCTCTCGGCGTCGGAGCAGTCGGCTAATTGCGGCTAGCACTTCCGGCTCATCGTCGACGAATAACACCCGATGCATGTCAGAATACCACTCGTCGCGATCGGCCGAGATCTTGAGGGTCTACCGCCACCCAGGTGTGATTTCGAAGATCTGCGGCCTCTGCCCCACAAGCCTGGAGGCGGCTATACTCTTGGCATTCCGCACGACAGCGCGCGGAGACGTAGGATCTATGGACCAGAGCAGCATCGACAAGGAACTGCACGACGCCGAGAACTTCGAGGCGCTCGACCAGAAGATCATGCGCATCGCCCAGGAGAGCACGGATGCCCGCAACGGTGCGCTCTTCCTCTGGGACCCGGAAGCTGACGGCCTTGCTATCGCCCACCACGTAGTTAAAGGCCTTACCGTCACCCTGCCCCACACGATCTTGCGGCGTGACAAACCTGGCATCGCCCTGTGGGTTTACGACAACAACAAGTCCTACCTCTGCAGCGACACCAGGAACGATCCCAACTACACCCGCTATCTCCAGGATGTTCGCTCCATTGCGGCGGTGCCCATTTGCTATCAGCGCAGGCCCATTGGAGTCATTACCGTCTCCTCAAGCCGTCCCAACGTCTTTGGTCAAGCGGACATTGATGCGCTGAAGCTGATTGCCTCGTCGGCTGCCAAGTTTGTGCGTAGGGCACAACTTGAGAGAGCAAGTCTCGAGCGCACCGGGCGCCCCTACCTAATCAAAGGGCTCTCGGCGCAGTGGCTCGAGGTAGAGAGGCGCATTGAGATGGCGTCCCCCACCAATGCCCCTGTGCTCATTCACGGCGAGAGCGGCACCGGCAAAGACCTAGTGGCCTCGGCAATTCACTTCAACAGCGACCGTTCCGACAAGCCGCTGGTTACCGTGAACTGTGCTGCCATCCCTGAAAACATGCTGGAGAGCATTCTCTTTGGCCACGTCAAGGGCGCCTTCACCGGAGCGAGCTTCAACAAGATTGGCGAGTTCACGAAGGCCCATGGAGGCACCCTCTTTCTCGATGAAGTTGGCGAGCTGCCGATCCTATTGCAGGCCAAGGTTCTGCGCGCCGTGGAGCAAGGCGAAGTTCAAGCCCTCGGGAGCAACGCGGCCCCAGAGCACGTCGATGTGCGCCTAGTTTGCGCTACCAATCGGAATCTCGAACGTATGGCCTCGGACGGCACGTTTCGCGCCGACCTCTACTACCGCCTTAGTGTGATGAGCATGGAGCTTCCACCGCTGCGTTCCTACAAAGACGGCAATCTCGAAGTCTTGGCCCACGTCTTTCTCCAACAAGCAGCGCAGAAGCACAATATCTCGCCGCCGCGCATCTCAACTAGTGCCCTCAGTGTGCTCGAGAACTACCAGTACCCAGGCAACGTTCGCGAACTGAAGAACGCCATCGAGCATGCGGTCATCATGTCTGGCGATGAAATCGAGCCCAAGGATCTACCCAATCGCTTCTTGATTCACGCCGATTCGCTCTCTGAAAGCGGGGATTCGGTGCAGAAGCAGAATCTCCAAGAGCTTCGGGAACAGTGGCTAGCCCCCCTAGAGAGGCGCTACCTCAGTAATCTTCTGGATGCGTGTTCAGGGAATGTTCGCAAGGCTGCTGAGGTTGCTGGCATCAATCACGTAACGCTGTATCGCCTACTTAAGAAGCGCGGTCTGAGCGTTGGGCGTCAGGTGCGAGAGACTGCCACGGACCCTTCGTAGCCGAAACGAAAGAAGACGCCGCGTACTCCCCTCAGAGTAGGCCGCGCCCAAGCGTAGTATCGTGTGTCGGCGAACCGACGAAGCATGTACCGCTTAGAGAATGTTGACGTTTGGAAGAAGCTTGATGACGCTGTTGACGGCGCGCTTTGCGTTGGACTTCGAGTAGTACATCTCGCTGGTGCCGATGATTTCGCCGTTGGCAGCTTTGAGGTTGAAGTAGTACTGGCCTTCTTTGGCCTTCTCGATGTCGTAGCTTCCTTTGAGAGCGCCTGAGTCGACGATTGCGAAGGTTGCGTTCATTGCGGCGGCTTCGCTTCCGTAGGCTTGAGACTGGAGGACAATCTCGCCGTTGGCAGCTTTGAGGTTGAAGTAGTAGAGACCGTTCTGGCCTTCGAGAATCGTGAAGCGAGCGCCGGTGCGTGTGGCAAGGAAGGCTATGTAGGTGTCTGTCACGTCGGCGGTGTTTTCGATGCCTTGCGTTGCGTTGCCCTTGGTGCTGTAGAGTTCGCTCATGCCAATGGTCTCGCCGTTCTGTGCTTGCAGTACAAAGTAGAATTGGCTGTTGGTGGCTTCGCGCAGCTCGTAGTTGGCGCCATCACCTGCGTTGTTGAGAACCGAGAGTATTCCGGAGAGCGCGCCGGTGCGGCTGGCGTAGCCTTCGGAAGAGAGAACAATCTCGTGGTTGGTGGCAGCTAGGTTGAAGTAGTACTGACCGTCGTGGCCCTCGAAGAGTTCGAAGGAAGGCCTTCCGCTCACGCCGTTGGCGGAGGCACCGATTTGCTCAGGTGCGCAGGCACCGCCGAGCATGCCGAGTGCGAGAACGAAGATTGCGAGAGTTGATTTGCAGGGGAAGTTCATGTCGTGTCCTTGGGTGGTGTTGACCTACACTCAAGCAAGGGGTGTGCCATCGCCCTGTATACTGTATATGCTTGAAATCACGCCAGTCACCCACCGTGGTGCTGTTAAGAAGGTGCACCGCATGTTGCACGCCGTAAACACGGGTACATGTAGCGCAACTTTCCTCAGGCATTCCTACCTGAAATCCAACGGCTGCTCACCAGTCTCCTAGCGGTTCTTGAGAAGCGATTTGATGCGCTTGGCTGCCAAGGCGCAGCCGCCGGCGGCACCGTCGACAAAGGTGTGCGTGACTGCCCTGATACGAGTCAACAACGCAGGTCATTAGAGTCTCGGACGCGGTGTGAATACCGTACACCAAGTGGCCATCGTCCTCGGCGGCCTGGAGCATCTGCTTAAGGCTATCGAGTTGCCCGCGACGCAAATCCAGGTGCATGCGCAAGACATTATCGAACTTGCGGAAGTCCGTGTTGGCGATCATCTCGTCCTTGTACTGCATGGGGTTGAAGCCGCCCGCGGCAAATTCCAGTGGCAAAGAAGAGCTTGCCCGCACGCAGCTGCTTTCGAATTCTTGAGACCTCAGCCTTGCCCCCATCCGAGTCGCCGCTTCCCGTCTTGAGAATGGCCTCGGATTCGAAGTCTGTCTTGCCTGGCAGCATCTTGAGCGTGCTCTTGGCTATCGGCTAAGTCCTTGACAATGATGCTAGCCACAATGCCGTGCTGGCTCGAACCGGCTTCCAGCTGCATTCGAAGCCAATACATCGAAGCTCTCAGCCTATTCACTAACGCGAAACTCTGCCGCTCGCTCCGGATCTTTGCCCCAGGTCTCGGCGTCACTGATAACCAGATCCCAATCCCGATAGAAGGTCTTGTCGGCCAAATCGCTGGCCAATGTAGCACGCAACGCAACGACGACTGTGAAGCCGCAGCTACTTGGCCCGGGATACTGGCCAAGTACGGAGTACAGATTCTCAGATTCCTGTGGATAAATCCGGCTAGCCAAGCTACACGCCTCCGGTGGGCTACACGGTAAAAGAGCTCTTCCGCACGCTACAGGGCGAGGGTGCAAACACAGGACGGGTCGCGGTCTTTTGTCGCTTCAGCGGGTGCAACCTGTGGTCCGGCCGCGAGCAAGACCGAAGTAACGGTAGCGGCGGCTGCTCGCAGTGGTGCGACACCGATTTTGTGGGAACAGACGGCATTGGTGGCGACAAGTTCGAGGATGCAAAGTCGCTCGCCGATGCAGCATGGAGCGTATGGGGCCACCCGGAATGCGAGAACTACAGGCCACTCTTGGTGTGCACTGGAGGCGAGCCCTTGCTGCAACTCGACGAAGCACTCGTCAAAGCATTTCACAAGCGTGGCTTCGAAGTTGCCATCGAGACCAACGGAACGAGGCCAGTGCCAAAGGGTGTTGATTGGGTTTGTGTTAGCCCAAAGCGGGGTGCAGAGCTGGTGGTGGCTTTGGGGGACGAGCTCAAGCTAGTGGTCCCTCAACAGGGTTTCGACCCAGGCCAATTCGAGGCCTTGGACTTCACCCATCGATTCCTTCAACCAAAGGACGGACCAGGAGCAAGAGAGGCCCTTCTCTTCGCTCTTGGCTACTGTCTCGAGCATCCTCAGTGGCGCCTGGGTCTGCAAAGTCATAAGTTCATCGGAATTTCGTGATGGAGATCTTCAAAGAAGTACGCTTTGAGGCGGCGCATCGCCTTCCCAACGTCCCCGAGGGCCACAAGTGCGCTCGCCTGCACGGTCACTCCTTCGTCGTGCAAATTCACATAGAAGGTGAGCCAGGCGAAACTACTGGCTGGCTCATGGATTTCTCCGAAATCGACAAAGCCTTCAGGCCACTGCACGATCAACTCGACCACAACTACCTAAACGAGATCGAAGGTCTGGAGAACCCGACTTCAGAACATCTCGCAAGATGGATTTGGGACAATCTCAAACCCGCACTTCCAGAACTCAGCTCCTTGATGGTTCGCGAGACCTGCACGTCCGGCTGTGTATATCGCGGGTCAAAGGCCTAGACCATCGAGCGAAAAGAATGACCGAGAATGGTTAGTTCTGATTTTTCGAGTGCAAGGCGCGAATGAGGATTTTGCCTTGGCAAATGACGAAATGAGCAACGCTGCAATCGGGAAAGCAGGACCATCAGACCGATCATTGTTTACGCTCGGCGGTCTAGCTGCGACTCGCGGAGAGGCCGATGACTCGGCTGCTCCAGTGCTGAGCAAGCCGGTGTCTTC
>JAAEPE010000216.1 GCA_024222395.1 Myxococcales bacterium | reverse complement strand
GATCAACAATCCTGTGCTGCCACGGGCCCAGCGGCGGTACAGGGTCGCATGCTTTTCCGTCGGCGCATGGGTCGCCGTCGCCAAGACCTCGCTCATGGCAGACTTTACAATCCGGTTCTTGAGCGTGACTCCGCATCGCAGGGAGAGTGGGGCAGATAGAAGGTTGTCTGGATGGGGATTTGACATGATGGCCCCTGTGGAAGCTTGGAACAGTTTGACTCTTCAATGCCCTCCCCCGAAGGCTAGCACAGCGTGACTCGGCTACTCTTAGCTTCTTGAACCTCGAATGCCGTAGCGTTGGACCTTCTTTTGCGGGCCATAGCGACTAAGGGATTTACAGGAAACGGATCATGCAGACACCCTGGACATACATCTCAGCAAGTGCGACACGAAGCGCCCGCTCGGAGCGAAGACCTTTTTCCAGCGCCGTGGGGTAGAATGTGCTTTCGCGGGTTTGCGGGACCTGTACCGTCATTTCTCCAATCCGGGTTTGCACCGTCTTAGATTTAGAGCCATTGGCATATCCTCTTCGGTTTTCTGTCCGTTCATACGCCCTCGCACCCAGAGGCTAGGCCTCCTGCACCGACATTCCCTTTGCCCTAGAACGAGCTTGCGTTGCCGATGCAGCCATTTGCGGTGATGGCACGGTGCAACGGGGGGAACTCTGCGACGATGGCAACACGGTCTCCGACGATGGTTGTCGGGGCGATTGCCTGGCACTTGATGTGCCGCAGGCCGAGCAATGGCGTCTTGCAGCAACAGCGACGGCCTAGCATCGAGTTCTTCTTGGGGAAGCGGAAAGGCGGTCTGGTTCTCTCCGACAACTTCAGCCTCCGAAAAGGATGACCGAGAATGGTTAGTTCTGATTTTTCGAGTGCAAGGCGCGAATGAGGATTTTGCCTGGGCAAATGACGAAATGAGCAACGCTGCAATCGGGAAAGCAGGACCATCAGACCGATCATTGTTTACGCTCGGCGGTCTAGCTGCGACTCGCGGAGAGGCCGATGACTCGGCTGCTCCAGTGCTGAGCAAGCCGGTGTCTTC
>JAAEPE010000215.1 GCA_024222395.1 Myxococcales bacterium | reverse complement strand
GCTGCGCTGGTCGTGATGCCATTCGATGCCGACTTCTAGGAGTCTGAAGCCGGCGCGGCTGACGAGGGCGAGGACTTCGAGGTCGAAGGCCCAGCCGTCGACTTGCGCTTCGGCGAAGACGGCTTGGGCGGCTCGGGAGGAGAAGGCTTTGAAGCCGCACTGGGTGTCTTGGATGCCGGGCAGGACGGTGGCTTGAACGACACGGTTGGTGATCCGGCTCCAGCGTTGCCGCCAGGCGGGCGGTCCTTGGATGCAGCGTGCTTGGGCAGCGTAACGTGAGGCGATGACCACATCTGCTTTGCCGGCCAAGATGGGATTTACGATCTTGGGGATCTGGTGCGGAGCGATGGAACCATCGGCGTCGCACATGACTCGGACTCGGCCGCGAGCCGCCATCATGCCAAGACGCACGGCGTGGCCTTTGCCGCGATTGCGTTCGCTGGCGATACAGCTCAGCTGCGGGATTTGATGCCGAAGTCTGTCTACGACGTCTTGGGTGCCATCCTCCGAGCCGTCGTCGACAACCAAGATTTCGAACTCTCGGGTGGTGGCCAGGGCCAAAGCGATGGAGCGAAGGGTAGGCTCGATTCGCAAGGCTTCGTTATAGGCGGGGACAATGATGCTGATCTTCATGGGGTTCTCCTAGTAAAGACATAACGGGATTCGATGGGGTAGCTCCAGCCAGCAAAGACCAAGAGCGCACCTGCTGCCTTGGCAACGAGATAGGGAAGGCCGATCACAAGCGCCAGCACATGCATGGAGAGGGCGACAAACACGATGGATCCAGACACCATGCCCAGGTAGCGGAGCACTTGGCTGGCGTGAAGCGCTGACGAATCGCGGAAGGCATACGTCTTGCTCAATGAGAATCGTGTCACAGCGCCGAAGACAGCCGCCACAAAGGCACTAGCGGTGACATGCAGACCCGAAATCTCAACGAGCAAGACGAGGCAGCCGAGGTCGGAAATGGTGGCAACCACGCCCACGGACAGGGAGCGAAGAACTCGCGCTAGTTTCATGCTGGCTCCGAGAGTGCTAGGTTTCGCTCGTGACGCGCCTTTGTGTGACAGCGGATGACTACGGCATGCACGCAACGATGAACGCTGCCATTGAAGAGTTGGCGGCTGGTGGCCACATCTCTGCTGTCGCAGTCATGGTGCACGCTGATGCGGTGCACGACACCCTCGACATTCTCGTCGACACCGGCGTCTCTGTTGGCTTGCACTTGGTCCTCACACAGGAGCAACCTCTTCTTCCGCGCATCGAAGGCACCGCGCTGGCATCCTTGGGCAAGTTGCCCTCTAGCCCTCTGGCCCTGATCAAGGCACTTGTCATGAGCTCTCGAGCGCGACGACTTCTGGCAGACGAACTCCAGGCGCAGGTGGCTCGATACAAAGCGCTTGGGCTGCCGCTGAACTTCATCAACACGCATCAGCATGTTCACGAGATTCCCGTTGTCTGGAACGCGGTCGCTGCACTTGTCAAAGAGCACCAACCCAAGGCTCTGCGTTCGGCGCACGTGCAGCCGCTGCGGCCGACGGCACAGGGAGCGCTTGCCAGCCTCTCCCGAGTCAGTCGACGGCTGCATCCGGTGCCATCGGGCGTCGAGATTCTCAGTCCACTTGGCGCCGGCTTCGCGGGCAAGATGTCCTTGCCCATCGTTGAGGCATTTATCGACAAAGGAGAGCGCTGGCATCGCGATGGCGACAGCCTTCCGGAGCTCGTTGTTCATCCCGCGTTGAATGACGCGCCGCTGCTTGCCCAATATGG
>JAAEPE010000214.1 GCA_024222395.1 Myxococcales bacterium | reverse complement strand
CCCAGCCCCAGAAGCGAGGCGAGGAAGCTAATCACGACCGGCAGAATGCGGTTGAGCGCGCCTTCGACGGCGGCGGCCATCGCGCCGATATTGCCGGCCACGATGGTGCCCAGCGCGTTGATGATCGCGGTCACCGCCGCGATGATCTGCTGGCCGCGTTCGATGAAAAAGATCACGATGTCGTAGATCATCATGCAGGCCTTGATGAAGGCGCCTGCGGGGTTGAGAAGGCCGATGATCCATTTGATTCCCGCTTCGACGATCTTGGTGATCACCCAGCTTTTGATCTCGTCGATGATCACGTCCTTGATGGTGCCCAGCTTTTCCAGAAGCATTTGCCAGATGCCCGCAGGGCCTTCGGTAAACAGGATGCGCAGGAAATCAACCGCACCTTCGATCTTGGAGACCATATCTTCGCCCAGGATCCCGACGGCGCGGGCGCGGACGTTTTCCTTGGTCAGGCCCAGCACCTGCAGCACCACATCGAGGAAGCCCTTCAGGTCGAATTTATCGGGCAAATTGATGCCCGCGCCTTCCAGCGCACCAAACAGCCAGCCCATTAGTGCTTCTTTGAGGTTCTCGCCAATGTTGGAGACAAAGCGGTCGAGTCCTGCACCGATGCCGGCGATCAGGTTGCTCAGAAAGCCGATCGGGTCCTGAATGATGGCTGCGACGACGGCGGCTGCGCGGCTCAAGATGCCGAGCAGCATGTTCTTGAATTCCAGCACCATTTGGATGACGCCGACGGTCGCGTCGTAGACCCGTTGCCAGATCGATTTGTTCTCTTCCTGAAGCTGTTCTTCGCGTGCGTTGCGCCGCTCGATGCCTTGGCGGTAGATGTCGACCATATTGTCGACCAGCGCGTCGCGGCGGTCGCTGATTTCGCCTTCGAGGGCGTCGAAATCCGCCGTGATTGCGGTCGTAGCCTCTTCGGCAAGCTCGCGTTCGGCCTCCGAGACGTTGTTGGTCATGTAGGTTTCGATCTCGGTGCGGCCTTCGTTGATCCGGTCGCGCGCCTCGGCCAGCTTTAGCTCGACAAAGGCGGAGATCTCGACGATCGCGGTTTCAATGCGTGCCTCGAAGGCCCGCCGCCCCAGCGCAAGCGCGCGGTTGAAGCGGTCGTCGCCCCAGTCACCGGTCAGGAAATCGCCGACAGAGGTGAAGAACCCACCCTTTTCCTCTTCGAAGGCATCGTCGTAGTCCTCCATCGCTTCATCGATTGCGGTCTGGAACAGGGCCGCTGTCTCGGTATCCAACTCGTCCAGAATTCGGGTGACGTCGGTGCGCACCGCGAGGCCGATGGCCTCGATATCTTCGGTGATCACCTGCTTGCGGAGTTCGCTGTCGGTTTGGGTGGTGGTCTGCTGGGTGGCCACATCGCCAAACTGGCTCGTGCGGGTACCGTGAAAATCTGTAAGGCCCGCGGCGATGGCCCCTGCGGAGCGTTCGTGCGTGTTCTGGCGGTCCGTGGCTTCGGCCTCGCGCAGGGCGGCGGGGGCTTCGCGGTCGTGGGTTTCGGCCTCGTCGCGTGCGCCCAGCGTTGCCTGGAATTGCGGGTCGTTCCCGCGGCTCAGCTGGGTGTCGGTGATATCATTGTCGGCGGCCAGGGTATCGGTTGCGGCGCGATTGGAGGCCGTATTGACGGCGGCGGCGGTAGAGGGCGCGGGCACCACGGGACCGGCGGAAACTCCTTCGGGTGCAGCGCCGAGCGCCTCTGGGGCCAGCGCAACCACTTCACCGCCAGACTGTGCGTCGCGATCGGGCCGCTCGTCTTCCGAAACGGTGGCAGGAAGGTTACCGATGGCTTGGGTTTGCTGTTCGCCCAGGGTTCCCTGAACCTCATCTGCTGCTTGGTTGGCACCTTCGGCCATGACATTGCGCGCGTCGCTTTCATTGCTGACGTCGGGCATAGCGCGGGCAATCGCGGCGCGCAAGGCGGCCTCAAAGGTGGTTTGGTTAACAGCGCCGGTTTCGGCGGCGTCGGCGGCTGCGATGCCGACCCTCTCGGCGTTGCGGCGCTGAGTCATTTCGGGCCGGTTCGAGGCCGCGATGGCGTTTGCCGACGCGCTACCGGACGGCTGGTGGGCTGATGAGGCGCCCGCGCGGCGGCTCACGGCTGCGGTGGCGGGGGCGATGGCGGCGCGTGGCGTTGGTTCTGCCGGGGCCTCTTCGACAGCGTCGGCATTTTCGGCAGCGGGGGCCGCTTGCGCTGCGTCGAGGGCGGCGTCGCCTATGGCCGGGGCGGCGGCCTGTGCGGCGGCAAGCGCGGTCGAGGCGTCGGCATCGAAGGGAGTGCTGCCGGGTGCTGGCTGGCCGGCGGGCGGGGCTTTCGCGGTCTCGTCCTGCGCGGGCGCGGCGGCCCCTTGCGGCGTGAGCATGCCTGCTACCCCGGCGATCGCTTCGGCTGCGGCGGCGATTTGCAGTTGGGGTGCTTGGGGTTGAGCCGCCTCAGGTGGGGCAGGAACGGCGACAATCGCAACTGACGGGGCCGCAGCAGCCGCCATGGGGGGCTGTTTGGTTGTGGCGGACGGGGCGGGTACTGTGGCGGCCTGTGTTGCGGGGGCCTCGGGCTTGAGGGTTGCGGGCGCGATGGCAGGCGGGCCTTGGCCGCGGGCGGGCGGGCCGGGTGTCGGGCCATTGCGCAGACCGATACGCGCCGGACCACCGGGGCCGAGCCCCGGCGCGCGCCGCGGCGCAGCCAAGGCGGGCGACGGTGCCTGCCTTGTCGAGAACCCGGTCCTGCGCCTTTTGGTCGTTGAACGCGCCATCGACACCTCCGTCAGAACAGATCAGCCAATATCTTTGGTTCTGATCTCCTTGGCTTTCTCGATATATTCGTCGAGACGATCCGGCGTCTGCGAGAGGCCGAGGGCCTCCTTGAGCATCGGGGCGCGGCTCTCGATCAGCAGTTCGAAATGATCCAAATTGCGGACATCCATCGCCTTGAACGTCGCCAGATGTTTTTTGGTGGTGACGATCATGGCGAGTTTTTCTTCGATCTGGGGATCTTCGGACAACATGACCCGCATCAGGCGCGCGTCCTTTTCCAGAATCTTGCCCTGAATGACATTCCCGGTGACGGTTTTTTCATCGTCATGGTCAACGTCGTTATCACCGCAGGCACAGGCGATGGGCTTGATCCACTGGCGCAACTGGTAGGGGCGATTGTCGGCAAGGCTTTCGACTTTGATGCCACCGGCGCACAGCTCGACACAGCCCAAAAGCACCCAGCCTTCGCCGCAGCAGTCGCAATCGCCGCACGACTTGAGGCAGTCGCACAGGCT